>JAIVWA010000372.1:0-5127 GCA_049190255.1 Gammaproteobacteria bacterium
CCGGGTTGCGGGTTACGAGTTGCGGGTTACGCGGTGACAAACAGACCAATCTGAAATCGCAAATTACGATATTTCCCATTCTAATCACCCGCAATCATTTTCATTCCGAATTCCGCATTCCCAATTCCGCATTCTATAACCTCTGTCCTCTGTCATCTGTCCTAAACCACATACTTAATCTGCAGCCGCTGCGCGGCATCATAATCATCAATACCCAATGCATCCGACATCCCGATGGGCAAGGAAGTGGATCGACCTAAAGGCGCGACAATTTTTTTCAGTTCGGTGTCAAAACTTAAAAACACATCCACCACCCGCTGGGCCACATCTTCAACATCAAGGCGCCGGTACAATCTGGGATCCTGGGATGTTATTCCCTTCGGGCACAGTCCGATGTTGCAGATGTTGCAACGATCCGATTCAGAGCCCAGGCAGCCGGCCGCGGCCTGCATGATGTATTTTCCGATCTGAACCCCGCTGGCACCCAGCATGATGAGAGCAGCGGCATTGGCGGCCAGGTTGCCGGTCTTGCCCACCCCCCCGCCGGCAAACAGGGGGACCTGGTTCTGCATACCCAGGGCAACCAGATTCAAATAGCTGTCACGAATATTGGTCGCTATGGGGTGCCCCATGTGGTTCATTGAAACGTTGTAGGCCGCCCCGGTTCCGCCGTCTTCACCATCAATGGCAAGTCCGGCGGCATAGGGATTTCGGGTGAGATTGTTTAAAACCGCCAGTGCGGTCGAGGTACCCGAAATTTTTGGATACACCGGGACCCTGAAGCCCCAGGCCATGTACATGGACTGGATCATCTTGGCCACCGATTCTTCGATGGAATACTGGGTCTGATGGGTCGGCGGGCTCGGCAAGTTGATGCCGGTGGGCACGCCGCGGATGGCCGCAATCAACTGGTTGACTTTATACCACATGAGCAGACCACCGTCGCCGGGTTTGGCGCCCTGGCCGTATTTGATCTCAATGGCACAGGGGTCTTCCTTCATTTCCGGAATGGCGTGAATGATTTCATCCCAGCCAAAATAGCCGCTGGCAATCTGCAAAATGACATATTTTAGAAAACGGGAGCGCAGCAAACGCGGCGGGCAACCGCCTTCACCGGTGCAAACGCGCACCGGCATACCAAGTTCTTCATTAAGGTAGGCCACCCCCATTTGCAGCCCTTCCCACATGGTGGGCGAAAGGGCACCAAAGGACATACCGCCGATGATCAAAGGATAGATCTCTCTCACCGGTGGAATCCAGCCATTGGTCCGCAAAAATTTAAGGTTCTCTTCCGGAGGCAGGACACGGCCCAACAGGGTTCGAAGTTCAAATTCGTGCCGGCCGGCATCCAGAGCCGGGTCGGTCAGCATCGAAATACGAATGAATTTAAGGCGATCTAAAATACCACCGGCCACATTGCGCCGTCCGCCCCGTCTGCGGGGTTGTCCGCCCCGGTCAAGGTGATAGCGGAGTTTATCGGCTTCGTCCCCGCGAATAGGTGTGATGGCATCGTTGGGGCAAACCATATTGCACATCGCACAGCCCACACACTTGTAAGCCGGATCGGTTTTTTGCCGGATCCCGTAATAGGCCTTATAAACGCTGGTAGGGGCATCCATAAACCCTACGGGAGGCTGCAGGTCTCTTTTGCGAAACACCCCGAATTCTATGGCGTTAACCGGGCAGACCGCCGTGCATTTGCCGCAAAGGGTACATGTGTCTTTATCCCAAACAATCTGCCAGGGCAGGTCTTTGACACTTAGTGTAGAAGCGGTAATGGGTCGTTCTGGTTCCATATCTTAACCTCCTGTCGCTCCGGACCGACAATGGCAGTGTCCAAATGCATGGGTTGAAAATCTCGGTTCTTATCGCGATTCGGAATCGCAGCGTCCAGACCGCATATTTCGGATGCAAAGGCATAAATACCCGGCTTTCCGCCCACAACACCCGGTCGAAGCTTCTTGCGGTCCTGGACCATGAACACACTGTGATCCGGCATGCAGCCGATAACACAGTTGGGGCCATCGATGATCAACTGCCGGCAGGTCTGTTTCAGGTTCTTTAAAAATAGGGCGTCGGGATGCTCCTGAAGCGCCCCGTCCTGCAAGGGAGTGATAATATGCTTATAGGCTTCGATGCCGAGACCCAGCTTTTTGATGGTATAGTGCAGGATATGGGTCAACACTTCTGAATCCGACTGATATCCCATGTAACCCGGAAAACCCCTTGATTCCAGGTAAGCTTTGATGGGAATGAAGGCCGTGTTTTCGCCGTTGGTCATGGTGCTGTATCCCTGGATGAAGAACGGATGGCAGGCATACAGCGTAATGGCGTAGTTGGTGTTCTGCCGGCCCTGGGCCATTATCACCCGGGCATGAAGCTCCTTGCGGTCAAGTTTTAAATGCTCGGCCACCAGCATGGGGTCGCCGATTTCCTTGACCATGATCACATCCGGCCAGAAGGAAAAAACAATCATGTCGTTTTTTTCCTCACCCATCAGTCTCAGTTGAAGTCGGATTTCCAGCAGCCGATCATAAAGCGCTTCCTGGCTCAAATCATCCCATTCCTCCGGATACTCATAGGCCCGTATCAAGTATATATCCCGTTTGGGCACGCCCGGCGGGGGCTGTTTCGGAACTTTAATGGTAATCTTGTATTTGGTCATAAAACCAATATCCATCATAAAGGAATCCAGGCGCCTGAGCCCCTTTTCGCTGAAGATACCGGATAAAATAGGCGCATCTTTCATTTCTTCAAAGGGTCCGCTCAGATCGCGCAAAAAAATGCCGACACCGGAGCAATCATGCCCTTCGCGCATAACATCCAGCGCCTCCAGTGCGACCATGGGGGATAACGGTTCTTTGCTGGTTATTGAAAACAAGCGGCACATTTTCTTTTTCTCCTTTTATCACCGAATTTCCGGATAGAGGTAACGGTCCGGTATTCCCGGGTTTTTTATGCCACCGCTCTCATCTTAGAGCGGTAATAATATTCAACCGTGTGAATTGGTTAAAGCGTTGCTCTATGCACAGTGCATAGACACCCAGGGATCGCCCAGCCTGTGGTCACCGCACATTCAATGATAAGCAGACGGGATGGCTCAACACCCTGGTAAGTTCAATTTAAGAATATTGGGGCATGTCTTAATAAACGCGGGGCATTAAACGGGCTGGGTCCCAGTTTAACCAATGGGAACAACGTTGAATTCTGGCATGCAGGCCAACACCTTTTGTAATACCCGTAGGGGCATAGTTTACGCTAAATTTAAAAAAATTGGCGCCCAATTAAAACATATGAAAATCCGACTTTGCGTTCCTATAGCATTTTTCCCGGATTTGGGAAATAGTAAATTTGTTTTGTTTCCTATCCACCTCCCGTGTCTCTGGAATTATCCGCCTATAATCCAACCCCTAGGGGTAACCGCAAAAGATATGCCAGATTATGGATTTCACAAAAATATCAAATAATATTAAATGGATATAGCTATAAAGTCACTTTAAAATTATTCTGATGCGAATTATTTTCCTGATTTGTTACAAAAATGTAAATCTGCCGTTCAAAGGTTCAGATTTAACCTCATGTCATCAACCTATGAACCCTGAACCCTGAACCTCTGAACCCTTATCGATAACCTTTTATTTTGACATGCATGGCGCTTTATTTTATATTCTTCCCCAATATGGACAACCATCCTCTTTCAACTTTAAAAGATAACCTGATGACGCGCCGCCGGTTTTTATGGCTTTCGTCCCTGGCCGCCGCCGGATTTGCCGCCGGCTGTGCCACCAATCCGGTCACCGGTAAAAGCCAGCTGATGCTGGTATCCGAAGACCAGGAAATCCAAATTGACCAACAGTACTCCCCCTATCAATTTTCCGCGGACTACGGAACGACACAGGATACTGCCTTAAATAACTACATTGAACGCACAGGTAAAAATATGACCGGGCAGACCCACCGCCCCCACATGCCCTACAATTTTCATGTGGTCAATGCGACTTATGTCAACGCCTACGCATTTCCGGGCGGAAGCATTGCCTGTACGCGCGGCATTTTGCTGTCATTGGAAAATGAGGCTGAGCTGGCGGCCTTGCTGGGACACGAACTGGGACATGTGAATGCCCGGCATACCGCCGAGCAGATGTCAAAGGGCATGCTCACCCAGGCGGTTGTCGGCGGCCTTTCGGCGGTGGCCGGCGCTGCAGGTTCCGGATACGGCAGCCTGGCCTCCCAGCTGGGGCAGTTCGGGGCCGGTGCGCTGCTGGCAAGCTACAGCCGTGACAACGAGCGGCAGGCGGATGCGCTGGGGATGGAGTACATGGTGCGCTCCGGGTACAGTTCTGAGGGCATGGTGGGCCTCATGGATATGCTCAACAGTTTGGGCAAGCATAAACCCAGTGCGATTGAACTCATGTTTGCCACCCACCCCATGAGTGAGGAGCGTTATCAAACCGTTGTCCGGAATGCCAACAGCAAATACAAATCGGCCAAGGACAAACCGCTCCACCGTGAACGCTATATGGACCATACGGCCAGGCTGCGGGCGCAAAAGGGAGCTATCGAGGAAATGCAAAAAGGCGATAAGGAACTTGCCCAAAAAAAATATTCGGCCGCTGAAACCCACTACCGCCGGGCGTTAAAACTGACTCCTCGAGATTATACCGCACTGGTTCTGATGTCAAAAACCCAGCTCATCCAAAAAAATTGGGCCGTGGGACGCCAGTATGCGGAAATGGCCCAGAAGGTTTATCCCCAGGAAGCCCAGGCCTATCACTTGAGCGGTTTTGCTAAAATCCAGTTAAAAGATTATGAAGGCGCCCTGACGGAATTCAGCAGCTACGATCAGGTGCTGGCCGGCAATCCCAACACGCTTTTCTTTAAAGGCTACGCCTATGAAGGGATGAAAAAGTATCGGGAAGCCGGTGGAGAGTACCATCGCTATTTGCAGGTGGTGCAGCAGGGTGATTACGCCCGGCACGCCTATCAACGGTTGCGGCAATGGCAGGCCAAAGGGTTGATTTAAAAGCTGGAGTGTTGGAGTAATGGAGTATTGGAGTGTTGGGATGTAAAGACTCTATTTGGGGAGAAACTCCCCGATTCCTCAATTTATTATGTAAATAGTTTAAG
>JAIVWA010000373.1:0-5126 GCA_049190255.1 Gammaproteobacteria bacterium
GGTGGATTGGGTGCCGCTGTCCAGCATCCCCTGGCTTCATCCATGATTTCTAAAGCCTACAGCAAAAAGGGGCGTCGGATTGCTCTGGGCAGCTACAACTTTAGCGGTGATATTGGTAAATTCGTATTTCCAGCGCTGGCAGCCATGATGCTGTCCCGGGTTAACTGGCGACCGGTGTGCATGGGATTCGGTCTGGCCGGATGTTTCCTGACGGTAGGTTTATTTTTTGTTCTCAAACAGGCAAAGCTCGGGGAAACTGTTTTACCCGTGAAACCCCGCAAGGATCTTCAACGACCAAAAGGCTGGGGAATCGTCAACAAGGGCGCTTTTTCAATCCTATCGGTTATCGGGATGGTGGACACAGCTGTGCGCATAGGGTTAGTCGCCTTTATTCCGTTTTTGCTCATCCTAAAGGGCACTCATCCTGAATCCGTCGGATTTGCCCTGTCGCTGCTCTTCATCGGCGGGGCTGTGGGCAAATTTCTCTGCGGGGTGCTGGCTGAATGGATCGGCATCATTGCCACCATTGTCATAACGGAAAGCATTACTGGATTCGGAATTCTGTTGCTTACGCTGCTTCCGCTACCGGGTCTCTATTTCTTTCTGCCGATTTTGGGTGCGGCTTTAAACGGCACATCGTCGGTGTTGTACGGAACTGTAGCTGAATTCGTTAGCCCCCAACAGGTTCCTCGTGCCTTTGGTCTTTTCTATACTTTCGTAATTGCGGCCGCGGCCCTTGCCCCGCCACTCATGGGGACCGTCAGTGATATGATGGGGGTCGGCGATAGTATCAAGCTGCTCGGCGGGATCGCGTTAACGACCTTACCTTTATCTTTCATGCTCTCAAGGCAGATGGGTCATATGGGTCGGGGACAAGTGGGCACTCCGAGAAAGTAAGCACTAGGCCAGCAATATCTTGCTGTTGCCGGAGTTATATTTTTAACTTCAGACAAAAACGGGAGTATAACCTTAATCAACGAATGCAGCTTAGAAACCCTTGGTTATCGACGGGAAGAACTCCTTGACAAAAGGCAACTTCCTATCTACCCGGTATCCGATAATGGGCCTGTACCCAGCTTTCTATCTTTTTCATGGCCTCATCCTGGGAAACATGACTTTTCCAGCCCAGCTCCTGCCTGGCGCGGCGGTTGTCCACAACATTGTTTTTACCCATCACCCCGGCGGCCAAACGTGTCATGGGCGGGCGTATGCCAAATGGCGTCAAAGTTTTTTCAAAAAACGACCCGAGCCCCCAAGCCAGCGTAAAAGGAATCCTCCCCAACGGCTTTTTACCAACCCACTGGCCCAGGGTCTTCAAATATTCTCCCCAGGTGATCGGGTAGTCGTCTCGAAAATGATAGATCTTTCCAATTGCTTTTTCCGATTCAGCGGCAATGATCGTTCCGTCCCCTAAATTCTGTATATAAACAAAGGCCCCCGGCGCTTTCCCGCCCAAAACCCAATGCTGCCTTAAAAATCAGAAAGGTTCTGATAGAACATCACCGTCGCCGGGCTTGTGACCGTCGGGTCCGTCACCACATTGATGCACGCCGGTTTACCGGAATCAATGGCCCGTTTAATGGCCGGGATAATATCTGCATCTTCCGTCACCAGTTCCCCGTATCCGCCCAGGCCTTCCACCATCTTTTCATAGTGCCGCATGCCAAGCTCCGCGCACGTGCACCGGTCCTTTCCGATGCTCATCCCCTGTGAATGCTTGATCATGCCCCAGGCACAGTCATTATTGACCACACAGATAATGGGAATATCATGCCTGACCGCTGTATCAAATTCCATGCTGTTAAATCCAAACGCCCCGTCCCCGTTTAAGACGATCACGGGCTTGTCCGGATGTGCCAGCTTGCCGGCAATGGCGAAAGGGATTCCCGTTCCCAGGCACCCCAGCAGAGCACCGGCTGGAACCAGCACCCCTGCCTGCTGTGACGATGTAAAACCGGCCAGGCCATAATAACTCGTATCACCGCCGTCAGCCACGTAAAAAGCATCTTCTCCAAATACTTCCATGATCTGCGCTACCAGCCTGATCGGGTGAATGGGATCAGACGGTTTTTGCCGTTGCTCCAGCTCTGTGGTCATAAAGGCGGCATAGGCGCTTTTAAGCTTTTTCACCCACTCATCATGATTCCGGTCTTCAATCATTGGGACAAGCTGCTCGAGCACATACCCGCAATCTCCCACCAGTCCGACTTCCGAAGATCGGTTGCGGTCTATTTCATGGGCTTCAATATCGATTCGGACAACCTTAGCATCCGGAAATAACTTGGTGGCCTGCATGACCCAGTTGAACCGGATACCGGCGGCAACAATTACATCCGTCTGGGGTGCGCCCGTCATGAGGCCGGTAAACCCACCGTCATTGATTGAAAGCGGATGACTGTCCGGCAATGCGCCCCGCCCGTTATTTAAAAGCGCAAACGGAAAACCGGTCTTTTCAATAAAGGTTTTAAGCACCTCTTGGCAGCCGCTCATCCCTACCCCGCTGCCGCCGATAAACAATGGTTTCCGGGCGCTGTTAATAATGTTGGCAGCTTCTTTCAATTCTGATTCATCCGGGTGAGTGGATGATTTATGCGTCTTTCGACTCGGCATTTTCACGTCTTTCTCATCAACTGCAACAAACAGAATGTCCGGTGGCAGTTCCAGGAAAACCGGTCCCGGTCGTCCCATGGTGGCCTGCCGGAAGGCAATGGAAAGGTATTCCGGGATTCGCTTGGTGTCATAACAGGTGGCGCACCACTTGGTTACCGGTTTGACCATATCAATCTGGTTCATTTCTTGGAGCGCGCCGGTCAAGTCATCCCGTAGCGGATGCCGGCCGCAAAGGACAACCACAGGGGCATTGTCCAGGTACGCATTGGCAATACCTGTCAGGGCATTGGTGAATCCCGGGCCGGCGGTTACCAGGCATACGCCGGGCTCATTTTTATATATTGACCAGGCATGGGCCATCATTGCCGCAGCCTGCTCATGACGGACATCTATGGTCCGGATATTGTATTGCGTAAACCCATCTAAAATGTTTTCAATATGCCCGCCTGAAATGGTAAATACCATATCGACATGTTCAACTTCCTTCATATATTTTGCTGCAAGATGACCACCGTATATTTCAGACATAAGATCCTCCTTTTTAGTTTTTCCGATTTTAATTGATTGAATCTGTTTAAATTTGTCCTGAAAAATAAAAATCTGACCGCTACATCACCAGTTTGATCCCGTCCTCAAACCATTGTGCATAAAGACTCATACCTAGCACTTTCAGTTTGCCTTCCGCCGCCGCATTAAAAGATGCATCGCTGCTTTTATCGGTCATTACGGAAAAAGCAGTGCCCGCATCCTTCCATACAAGGGCAACATCGAAGTCTTTCTGATCTCCGGATCGTGTGGAAAGCTTACCCTTATCAAAGATAAAAAGCCGGGCCCGTTGACTGTCTGCTGTTTTGATCAGGATCCTGGCGCTGGTTTTGCTGATGTATTTTTTGTAGGCCTTATTGATGACAGATGCGATTTTTAAAACGTTATACAAAATAAATAGCAATGCAGAAAATCTCATGGGGTTCTCCTTAAAGCCAAAGTTGATTAATCGTTAAACCTTACAACCGTTTTCATCGCCCGGTTCGCTTCCTTATTCAGGTTCACCTTGATCATGCGCTCATATTCTTCCAGACGAAACTTATGCGTGACCAAGGTATCGGCCTGAATTTTCCCGTTTTTCATCAAATCCAATGCAATATCAAACACATGCTGCTTTTTACCGTTAAACTCCACAACTCCGTAGGCATACACTCCTTTGATGGTCTGCAGTTTCAGCCATAGGGGTGTCAAATCCAGCCTGGCATCCCCGCCGATCCCAACAACACTGAGTGTGCCCATGGCACACATCAGCCGCAGGCCCAGGTTCAGGGTGGAGCTGATCCCGACCGTGTCATAAATCCGCTTAAAACCGCCCATGGGAATCTGCATGCCGAGCAGGGGTTTGTAAAATTTGGCACCGGTGATCCGGGTGGTCTGCGCAAACACGTCTTTTGACGGGATTACCTCATCTGCCCCCGCTTTTTTTGCCACCTCAGCGGCAAAGGATGACGGCTCAATGAGTGAAATGCTGCACCCGGGCACAAGGGCCCGGATAGCCTGGATGATCAGGTTGCCAATCACGCCACCTCCGATTACCAGTACCTTTTCATCGGCTTGCGGCATGTTGTCGAATATTGTCTGAAGTGCCACGGCAACCGGTTCGGTCATGACAGCAGATTCAAGACTCAGTCCCTGCGGGACCTTGTAAAGCTGGGACTTGTGGGCTGAAAGATATGGCGCAAAACCGCCGTTAACGCCGCTGTTGATGCCTAAAAACATGCCCGGCGGCAGGCTTCCTTCGGCAAAATTTTCGCAATTGCTGGACCTTCCGGCCCGGCACGGCCCACAGGGAGGATCAATTTCCCGGGCTTCACATGCCAGGCCCGGATTAATCGCCACGATATCGCCGTTTTGAAACCCCTGCACACTGGCGCCGGTTTCAATGATTTCACCGACAATTTCATGTCCGATCACGCAAGGGAAAGAGGTAAACGGGGACGCGCTGGGCGAGTCGTGCAAAAGGATCAGGTTCAGATCACTGCCGCAAAAGCCGCAGTACAGGGTTTTAACCTTGACCCAGTCCGGGGTAAACAGTTTGGGTTCCGGAACATCTGCGAGCTGAATTGTTTTTACAGGCCCTTTGTAAAACACCTGACTGCCGAAAAACGTCCGGAGTGTTTTGGCGGCGGCAAATTTGGGAACATTGACATTAAACTGTAAAACTTTCATAGGCCCTCCGGTTTAAATGATCATTTCTGCCAATCACTACTATTCTTAACGCCTGAATTCATAACCTCAATCAAATTGATGTCAGGCCTTTTTATTGCACGATAGTTGCCATGGAAGAAGTTCTAAGGATAAGTGCAAAAAAAGCAATAATGTCAATATATGAATATTAGTTCATATTGCCAATAAAAATCAGTTTTATTAAAAACAAATGAATCATTTAGGGTCTACGTTTGACTGTGGACTAATTGTAGGTTAGATTTTCTGCGGCAATGATGCGGTATACGTTTTCTGTGATCTGCAAA
>JAIVWA010000374.1:0-4043 GCA_049190255.1 Gammaproteobacteria bacterium
AATTGAGGGATTGCGAATTTAGGAATTTAGGAATTGAATGTATTCTATCGATCTAATTCTTTAATCCCTCAATCCCTCAATTCCTGTATCCCTCAATTCCTCAATCCCTTTAACTACACCTGACCAAATCTACGCTCTCGGCTCTGGTAATCCTTTAAGATTTGCAGCAATTCATCCCGGTTGAAATCAGGCCACAACGTAGGCGTTACAAAGATTTCCGTGTAGGCGATCTGCCAGAGTAAAAAGTTGCTGATCCGCATCTCCCCGCTGGTTCTGATTAATAAATCCGGATCAGGGATATCGCGGGTGTAGAGATGATCGGCAACCATCTCGGCCGTGATAGAATCCGGATCGACCTCGCCGTGCCTGATTTTGTTTGCCACCTCTTGAACCATCCGAACAATCTCGGCCCGCCCGCCATAGCTCAAGGCGAGGATAAGGGTCATGGCGGTATTGTCTCTGGTTGCCTTCATCGTTTGATGCAGCGCTTCCTGGACCTTCTCCGGCAAGCGGTCTACCTGCCCGATCACTCGCAGGCGAATATTATTTTCGACCATTTCATTTTGCTCAGATTCAAGGAATCTTTTCAGGAGGGTCATTAGCGCTTCAACTTCGAATCGCGGCCGCTGCCAGTTTTCGGTGGAAAAGGCATAAAGTGTTAAATAGGACACGCCGATCTCGCGACAGGCTCGCACCACGGTGCGGACGGCATCGGATCCCTTCTCATGACCGCTGACACGGTTTAACAGACGCTTTTTAGCCCATCGGCCGTTGCCGTCCATTATAATGGCAATATGAGCAGGCAGTTTGGTGGTATCCAGTTCAGCAAGGCTGGCAGAAGAGGGGCTAGAATTCAAGGATTTCTTTCTCTTTTTCTTGATAGCATTCGTCGATAAGCTGGATATGCTCATCAGTTATTTTTTGGACTTGCTCCTGGGATTTAAAGGCGTCGTCTTCTGTAATTTCACCATCTTTTTTCATGCTCTTAAGCAGTTCATTGGAATCACGCCGGAAATTCCTGACGGATACCTTATACTCTTCGCAAACCTTGTGAACAACTTTGACCAGTTCTTTGCGACGATCTTCGGTAAGCTGGGGTATTGAGATTCGAATGATTTTTCCGTCACTGGACGGCGTTAGCCCCAAATCTGATTTTAGAATGGCTTTCTCAATATTTTTGATAACGGATACATCCCAGGGTTGAATCGTAATCAGACGGCTTTCGGGCACGGCCAGCGTGGCCATTTGGTTTAGCGGGGTCAGGGTGCCGTAATAATCTACTTTTATCCCGTCAAGGATCGAAAGAGACGCACGGCCCGTCCGTATCCGCTTGAGTTCATTTTTCAAAGCCTCTACGGATTTGCCCATACTTTCTCTGGTTTCTTGATAGATCGATTCAATCATGGGGAGTACCTCACTAATTCTTAATCAGCGTTCCAATGTTCTCACCACAGACAACTCTGCCGAGGTTGCCTTTGTCTTTAAGTTTAAACACGGCAAGGGGCAGTTGGTTATCCATGGCCAGAGAGATGGCCGTCATGTCCATAACCCGGAGCTGCTTTGCCAAAACTTCCATATAAGTGGTGTTCTTGATCAATTTGGCTTTTTGATTTTTGACGGGATCCGCATCGTAAAGTCCGTCAACCTTGGTGGCCTTTAACAGAATTTCAGCATGAATTTCCTGGGCCCGCAAAACTGCGGCGGTGTCCGTTGTAAAATAAGGATTTCCGGTACCGGCACCAAATATAACGACCCGATCCTTCTCTAAATGACGATTGGCGCGGCGCACAATATAAGGCTCGGCAACCTCATGCATCGATATGGCTGTCTGAACACGGGTTTCCAACCCCTGTTTCTCCAGCGCATCCTGCAAAGCCAGGCTGTTAATAACTGTGGCCAGCATACCCATGTGATCGGCCGATGTCCGGTCCATCCCGTAAGAACTGGCCGCAATTCCCCGGAATATATTGCCGCCCCCCACTATGATACCGATTTGAACGCCCAGTTCAACGACAGAGCGAATTTCTTCAGCCACAAATTTAATCATGTCGGGACTGATACCGAAGCTCTGATCTCCCACCAGGGCTTCACCGCTCAATTTTACCGCCACGCGTTTATAAAGGGGTTTTTTCACATTGATACCCACTGGAGTGCTGAATACAATTTGAGGTTCTTGTTAGACAGCCTATGTAAAGTTCCTAAGCCTCTCCGGCCTGGAAACGAACAAAACGTCTGATGGTGATGTTCTCGCCTATTTTAGCGATTAATTCATTTAACACATCTGCAACCGTCAGGTCCGGTTGGCGCACATAGGGCTGGTTGAGTAAACAATTTTCTTTGAAAAATTTGTTCATTTTTCCATCAACGATTTTGGCAATCACGTTTTCAGGCTTTCCTGTTTCAAGGGCCTGGGCCTGGTAGATTTCTCTTTCACGCTGAACGGTTTCTTCCGGCACGTCTTCGGCCCGCAGACCCAGAGGATTGGTGGCGGCAATGTGCATGGCAATATTTTTTGCAAAAACAATAAAATCTTCATTTTTTGCTACAAAATCCGTCTCGCAATTTACTTCAACCAGTACCCCCAGTTTGCCGCCCATGTGGATATAAGACTGCACGGTGCCTTCCGTCATGGCCCGTCCGGCCCGCTTCTGGGCCGTGGCCAGCCCTTTTTTCCTCAGAAAATCAACCGCTTTATCAATATCTGCATCACACTCCACAAGCGCTTGCTTACAGTCCATCATCCCGGCGCCTGACTTTTCCCGCAGTTGTTTTACCATCGTCGCACTAATTGTTGTCATCTTGCTCTCCTGTCGTTTCAGCTACGCTGCTATCTTCCGTTTTATCGTCGGTCGCTTTTTTCTCCGCCTGAGGGGCATCAGCCGCCACCGGTTGGGCGGTTTCAACAACCGATCGTTTAATGATTTCTACTACGGGGCCATCAGACCCGTCTGAAATCACCTTCCGTTCGCCGGATGCCAGTTCCGCGCTGACGGCCACCACTTCAGATTCCTCTTCCACGTCTTTATCGGCTTCGGCCTGTTGTTTTTCAGCAAAACGCTGGCTTCCTTCAATACAAGCATCCGCCATTCTCGAGGTAATTAAACGGATGGCGCGAATGGCGTCATCGTTGCCGGGTATAATATAGTCAATATCATCCGGATCGCAATTGGTATCAACGATGGCGATAATCGGTATATTCAGCCGGCGGCCTTCACGCACGGCGATGGCTTCATTTTTGGGATCAACGACAAACATTGCGCCGGGCAACCCGTTCATGGTACGAATGCCACCAAGGTTACTGTCGAGCTTTATACGCGCTTTAGCAAGTTTCAGCCGCTCTTTTTTGGGAAAAAGTTCAATTGATCCATCATTTTGGATGTTGTTGAGATAATTCAACCGGTCAATGCTTTGCCGGATTGTCTGAAAATTGGTCAGCATTCCGCCGAGCCACCGGTTATGAACATAAAACATCTCGCACCGATTGGCCTCTTCATAGATAGAATCACGCGCCTGTTTTTTGGTGCCGACGAACAACAATGGTTTGCCTGCGGCAACCGTGTCCACAACAAAATCATAGGTCGTTTTAAACATCCGAACAGTTTTTTGCAGGTCAACAATATAGATCCCGTTTCTGGCTCCAAAAATATAAGGTTTCATTTTCGGATTCCAGCGTTTCGTCTGGTGACCAAAATGCACACCGGCCTCCAGCAGTTCTTTCATAGTTACATAAGCCATAGGTTTCTCCCTTCATTTTCGGTTGTTCCGCCGCCATTGTCGCCCCAATTTCCGACTTTTTAAAAAAAGCACCGGGAAACAGGTCCAAAGGCGTGGGGGTTATAAAAACTTTTTTTAATAACAAATATTATAATTAGCTGCAACCTTTTTTTCCTCTAAATTCAAATACGAACGCCAACTATATAAATTAAAGCACCACTATCCAAAAATCAACACTCTACAACTCGCAACCAAGATTAGTTGAATAGTTGATTAGGTTAAAGGATTTCAGCCTATTTGACTAACCGACCCCCTGTAATCAACTAAAT
>JAIVWA010000374.1:4053-5125 GCA_049190255.1 Gammaproteobacteria bacterium
CCCGTAACCCGCAACCCGTAACCCGCAACTCGTAACCCGCAACCCGTAACCCGTAACCCGCCTCATCCCTTCATGCGCATGTAAACGACCCGGTCGTGGCCACTGTAGTCTTTGGTGCAGCTGAAATCATCATAATATCCACAATCGAACGCAATCCTGCGAACAGCATCTTGCTGATCATGACCAATTTCAAGCAACAGCTCACCGCCCGGTTTCAGGCAATGATGAACAGATTTTAAAATTTTTCTAAAACATTCAAGGCCGTCTTCCTCTCCGTCAAGTGCCGCAATCGGTTCATAACGATTAATTTCGGGCTGCAGGCCTTGAAGCACCCGGCTGGGAATATAAGGCGGGTTGGACACAATCATATCAAAGGCCGACTTTTCCGGTTTTAAGGCTGTCAGCCAATCAGCGGCAAAGAATTGGATAATTTCACAAAGATCATGCCGCCTCGCATTCCGCTGGGCCGCCTCAAGCGCCGGGACACTCAAGTCGGAAGCCAAATAAGTGTGCTGAGGTTGTTGTGACGCCAATGCAAGCACGATCGCCCCGGAGCCCGTGCCCAGATCCAGAATTCGCCTTGCTTGTGAAGGTGAATGCTTCGACAATAGCTCCAAAGCCGCCTCCACCAAGCATTCGGTTTCAGGCCTGGGTATTAGAACATCCCGGGTAACCTCCAGATCCAGCGACCAGAACTCTTTGAGGCCGAGGATATAGGCAACCGGCTCCCGTCCGATGCGACGCTTGATCAGCGATTTAAATACCTGCAGTTCATCTCCCCGCAGTGGTTGATCATAATTTAAATACAGTTCGATACGTTCCAGTTTCAGCGCATGGGCAAGCAGTATTTCACCGGTTGCCCGGGGGCTGTCGATATCGTGAGACTTTAAATAAGATGCGGCCCATTGCAGGAGCTTGATAATGGTCCACTGGGTACTATCGGGTTTAGTAAGATTATTGCCTGACATGGGCTATCACGGTTTAAAGGTTTAGGCTCCTCTATAAGGTTTCAGCTGTCAGGAAAAGAGGGTTCAAAGGTTCAGGGTTCACCGTTCAGGGTTGATGTTTTCAA
>JAIVWA010000375.1:0-5106 GCA_049190255.1 Gammaproteobacteria bacterium
GGCGGTTACAAAAGGTATCCAGCGTCTTCAGGAGTATTATGAAGTCAAGTTTGTCGAACGGTTTGGCAGGAAACTTGAGCTCACGTTCGCCGGCAAGGGTCTTTATGAAATTTCAGAAAAGATTTTTGAATTAGAGGGTTTGGCGGAGGATTACCTCCGTGATTTTCAGCAACACAAAAGAGGACATATCCGGGTCGTTTCCAGCGAAACTTTCGGAACGCACTACCTGCCGTTTATTGTCAATCGTTACAGCCTGGCAAATCCTCAAATACGACTTACAGTGAAGATCCTGCCCAACGAAGATGTCGTAAAAAGAACGGTCGCCCACCTTACCGATCTGGGATTCCTTTCTTATCCCTTTGAACATAAAAACCTGTTTCTGAAAGAAGTCCTGGAGGAAAGACTTGTTATTATCTTTTCGCCCGAGCACCATTTTTCGCAAAAAGACAAGATTGAACCATACGATTTAGAAGGTCAGTCCATCATTATGCACGAAAAAGGGGCCGCTCCGCAGATGATTATCGACGAGTTGGTCCGAAAAAATAATGTTTCCATCTTTAAATATCTCGAATTTTCTAACAATGAGGCCATCAAACGAGCGGTAGAATCAGGAGTCGGCATTGCCATAATATCTGAGAAGGTTGCCAGTGAAGAGATTAAATCAGGCAAACTGAAAGCCATTGAATTTTCTGATGGTCCAATTAGACGAAAATTCTACATGGTCTACAATACGGACAAGTTTATTTCCGACTCCCTTCAGAGCCTGATCGATTCCACTTTCCGGTGGGCAGCCAGATTTTTGCAAGTTTCCTTCTGAGAAGAATCAATTATATAACATTTTGTCATTTGTCTTGAGACAATTATTCATTTGATTTCGCTAAAAAGGTTCTATAACAGTCCCGATTTAGTTGAATTGTTTCTGAGCTTAAATCACTGACCAGAAAAAAATGAAGATTGATTTCAAAAAAGATTTTTCTTCTTTTCAAGATGGTGCCCGGCGCATGGAAACCGCCATGAATGGGACTCCGGACCGTGTTCCCGTGTGTGCCCAGATGCATGAGTTTGTGATGAAAGAGTTAGGTGTCAACGCCCAAGAATTTTATACGACACCGAAACTTTTGCCCGGCGGCACCCTTGAAATCATGGAAAAGTATGGCATTGATGTTCCGTTTCTTGATTATGACGTTTACAACATCGAAGCAGAGGCCCTTGGGCAGGCCATAAAATACAGTGACCGTGATATGCCGGATGTTGACCGCTCCCGGCCGCTGGTTAGAGATCGCAGTGATCTGGTAAAAATAAAAACCCCTGATTTCGATTCAAAAGGACGTTTTTCCAATGTCATTGAAATGCAGTCTATATTTCGTAAACTTACCGGCACGGCACCGGCCTTAAGTTTTTGTGCGCCTTTCAGTTTGGCGGCCAACATCAGGGGAATTGAACCACTTATCATGGATATTGATGGTGATCCTGATTTTGCACGCAGCCTGTTTGATCGCCTGACTGAAGATGTGTTGGCACCCTGGATTCTCTATCAGAAGAAGCAATTCCCAAATACCAAAGGTATCGTTGGAAATGATGCCGTAGGCTCCCTTCCTATTGTCAACCCGCATATTTTAAAAGAGTGGATTGTTCCTTATGTATTGCGCCTTCGGGAGTTGTGTGGTCCGGAAGTCTATCTGCCCAATTGGGTAGGGGAAAAGTATCTTAAAAATCCTGAGGACTTGTTCGATCTTAAACTTAAAGTTTGCCCGGGGTTTCTGGAAGGTCAGGATCCGGATGTGGCAGAGATCGGACCCGATGTTTATAAGAGGTACGCCGAGAAACAGGGTGTGCCCCTCGTTTTAGGAATCGGGGCCAGCTTTATGGACTTGAGTACACCTGAACAGGTTGCTGATCGTGTAAAACATTACGTTGAAGTCGGCGGGAAAAACGGACGATTTGCCCTGTATTTTTGCAACCTGAGTGCTCAAACTCCACCGGCGAACGTTAGGGCCGCTATCGAGGCAATTCATTGCCATGGTACTTATACCCGGACAAGCCGGAAAAAGTAAAGAATCCGAACCCAGAGGGCCCGGCTTTGGTTTGCCCCCAAAGGGGACCCTGGGTTTAAACCAAAGGAGTTCGGGAGTATTGGAGTAATGGAGTAATGGAAAAAGCATTTCCGGGCATATATGGGTCGTCAAAATGATATGCACACACCACCCTGAATTTGCTTTTGCCCGTTACTTTCACCGAGCAAATGATCAGATCGCGATAGACACTAAAACACGGATTATACCCCGCGGTCCGATTTTCACCCACCACTCCAAAACTCCAGTACTCCATCACTCCTGCTCTAGATTGTCGGCAGAGCCATTTACTGTGACCCAGCCCTGAGGACAGGGATTTCAATATTGGATTAAATAACAAACTTTTTTTTGAGGTGGATTCATGAAACGAAATCTACATGCCGGCAAAAGACAGAGCGGGGGTTTCAGTCTGAACGTGTTTAGCGATGATGAACTTTACGAGATTCACCTGGCAACCCTGGAAGTTCTTGAGAAAACGGGTGTTTTCGTTGAAGACCCGGAAGCTCTGGCGGTCTTTGACGGTGGTGGCGCCCACATCGATCCCGCCAAGAAAGTCGTAAAATTTCCCCCTTATCTGGTGGAGGACGCTATCCGTTCGGCCCCGGCTAAATTTGTGGCCGCCGGACGTGTCCCCCAAAATGATGTCGTGCTGGAGGCTAACCGGATCTCCTTCACCAATTTCGGTGAGGGGATTATGATCGTTGACCCTTACTCCGGCGAACTCAGACAAACCACCAAGGCCGATGTTGCCAATGCCGCTTTAATCATTGATTATCTGGACAATGTCGATACCTACGAAAGGGCCATGCTCTCCCATGATGTACCCCATGAGGTTGCAGCACTGCATAATGCCGAAGCTTCCCTGACCCACACGACCAAGCACCACTGGCTGGGCCCGGTTAACGGTTATCTGGCCAAAAAAATAGTCCAAATGGTCGCTGCCATTGTCGGAGGCGTGGACAAATTAAGACAGCGGCCCTTATTAACATTTTGCACCTGTCCGGTCAGCCCGCTCAAACTGGTCGGCGATTGCTGCGAAATTATCATGGAAGCGGCCCGCTCCGGCCTGGGGGTTAATATATTGTCAATGGCCATGGCCGGTGCCTCATCCCCGGTTACACTTGCCGGCACGCTGGTTACCCATAATACGGAAGTGCTTTCGGGACTCGTTCTTAGTCAACTGACCCGCAAGGGATCTCCGGTAGTTTACGGCAGCTCGACCACCGCCATGGATTTGAGGCTGGGGACTGCTTCGGTCGGCACCCCCGAATGCGCCATGATCAACGCGGCGGTGGCCCGGTTGGCGCGCTATTATTCCCTGCCGTGCTTTGTGGCCGGTGGCTAGGGCGATAGCAAGATTTGTGACGCCCAGTGCGGCCACGAAAAGACTCTCACCGCTCTCTTACCGGCATTGGCAGGTGCCAATGTAATCTACGGTCTGGGAATGCTTGAGAGTGGAATTACTTTCGATTTCGGCCAACTGGTGATGGATAATGAATTTGCAGGAATGATCAAGTATGCTGTCAATGGGATTCCCGTCAATGACAAAACTCTGGCGGTGGATGTCATCCGGGAGGTCGGACCTTTCAATGATTTCCTCAGCCACGACAGTACCTACCAGCACATGCGCAGCCAATCGCAACCGGGTTTGATCGACCGCAAAATTCGGGAGCAGTGGCAGAATTCGGGGGGCAATGACCTGTATCAAAAAGCAACCCGGAAGGCCAGGGAAATTCTGGAAACTCACAAACCGGAACCGCTGCCCGATAACGTTCTTTCCACGATCCGAACCATTGTGGAAGATACGGAAAAAGAACTTGGCGTTGCCGAAAATCACAAAAAAAAGTGACGGCTTCCCCGTTAAATGTGATAGAATCCTATAACAACTGATTTCGATTGAATCCAGCAAAGTCATGCTTTTGTCTAGTTCTCAACAGAATTCGGAATGAAGGAGAAAAACCATGAGTGAAGTATTAGCAAAAATGGCGGAGAAATTGATTGCCGGCGACATTGATGGGGTGGTGGATCTAACCCAAGAAGCCTTAAACGGTGGAATCGCACCGCCGGATGTATTAGAAAATGGACTCCTGGCCGGGATGGACGTCGTCGGACAGCGTTTCAAGGCCAACGATATGTTTATCCCCGAGGTGTTGCGTTGTGCCCGGGCCATGCATGGGGCCATGGCGATTTTACGGCCCCTTTTATCGGAAAGCGATGCGGTCAGACCCGGCAAGCTGGTGCTCGGCACAGTCAAGGGCGACTTGCATGACATCGGGAAAAATCTGGTGGGCATGATGTTCGAGGGTGCCGGGTTTGAGGTGGTGGATATAGGCATTGATATAGACGTGCAGTCATTTGTGGAGGCGGTCAAGGAGCACAAACCCGATATCGTGGGCATGTCGGCGCTGTTGACCACAACCATGCCGAAAATGGGAGAGACCATCAATGCGTTGAAAGAGGCGGGCATCCGGGATCAGGTGAAGATTATGATCGGCGGCGCCCCGGTTACCTCAGCGTTCGGGGATGAGATCGGAGCGGATGCTTATGCTTCCAACGCGGCCAGTGCGGTGGATAAAGCCAAGGAATTATTAGGCCGGACAAGACGGTAGCTTTTAATTAACCTTCAAACCGATAATTCAGATATAGTTGATTGGTTGATTAGTTGATTGGTTAAGTGGTTGTAAATATGGATTTATCCCATATTTGCAAAATAATTGGACACTTCATGTTTCAACAATCGTAACATTCTGAAATTATGACTATAATTTACCTAATCAACCAGTCAACCAGTCAACTATTCAACGAGGTCTGTAATTAAAGTAAATTTTTTCTTTAGGAGCCAAATATGAGCATGAAAATTCCCGGACACGCCCAAGTGGTTATTATCGGAGGAGGTATCGTGGGCTGCAGTGTTGCTTATCACTTAACAAAAATTGGTTTGACCGATGTGTTGCTTCTTGAACGAAAAGAATTAGCCTCCGGAACAACCTGGGCTGCAGCCGGCCTTTTAACTCAACTGCGACAGAATCAGGAG
>JAIVWA010000376.1:0-564 GCA_049190255.1 Gammaproteobacteria bacterium
GGACACACGCCCGGTCACATTGCGTTTTTCATTCCGGAACATGATTTACTCTTCTCGGGAGACATCGATTTAACGCCTTTCGGACCATTCTATGGGCATGATTTTGCTGACATCGACGATTTTCTTGCCTCGATTGAGAAGTTAAAGCAGGTAGAGGCCAAAATGGTGATCAGCGGACATGCCGGCCCGTTTAATGGCAATTTGCCTGAAAGATTCAGAGAATATGGAGAGGTTATCCACAGCAGAGATCGTCTGTTGCTGGAAAAATTAAGCCAGCCAAAATCCATCGAAGAGTTTAAGGGCAGCAATCTCTTCTATAAAACCTACCCGGACTTTCCGGATTTGATTCGTTGGTTTGAGTTGGTTCATATTGAGAAGCATCTAATGAGATTAAAAACCATGGGAAAAGTCCGGCAGGAAGATGACAAGTGGATAAGAGCATAGGGTAAAGCGCATAAGGCAGAGGGGCAGAGCGCATAGCATATGCATTTCCTCTTTTTGGGAGCGGTTTTGGCTCGTCTGAGCTTGTCGAAGGCCAACCGCGATTAAAATGGATTAATTAGG
>JAIVWA010000376.1:574-5090 GCA_049190255.1 Gammaproteobacteria bacterium
CTTAAATATAACAAGTTTCTTCATTTTTCAAAGAACAATCTACAACCCTGGATGTGCTATTATTCAGGGCGGATTAATTAGGAGAAAAAAATGAGCAATGAAAGTATCAGCCAAACCGATGGTGATGTTAAAATCGTCCGCACCACATCCACCTTTGACTGCGGCGGGCGATGCCCCCTTAAGCTGTACGTAAAGGACAACCGGATTCTGCGGGTGGAAGGCGACGATATTGCCGAACCGGAACAGCTCAGGACCTGTCTGCGTTGCCGGGCCTTCCGGCAGTACGTCCACCATCCGCAACGGCTGATGTATCCGCAAAAACGTGTCGGTGAGCGCGGTGAAGGCAAATTCGAGCGAATTTCGTGGGATGAAGCCCTGGAGATGCTGGCCGGCGAATTGATCCGTGTAAAGGAAACCTACGGCAACGAGGGCATCTTCCTGGCCACCGGCGGCGGCTACCTGGCCGGACTGCACAATGGCGGTTTCGCGGCCCAAAGACTTTTGAACCAGTTTGGCGGTTGTGTGACCCACTACGGTAACATCTCATCCGAAGGCGCCGTCTGGGCCTCACTCACCCAATACGGGTCCGTCATGGTCGGCCACAGCCGCGAAGATATGCTTAATTCCAGACTGATCATTTTGTGGGGCTGGGACCCGGCCAGAATGATTTCCGGCACCAACACCATGTATCATGTCATCAAAGCCCGCGAAAACGGGGCCAGAGTGATTGCCGTCGACCCCCGCTACCACGACACGGCCGCCACCGTGGCCGACGAATGGATTCCGATCCGGCCTGGCACGGATACGGCCATGATGGTGGCCATGGCAAACGTTATGATCAGGGAAAACCTGCACGATCAGACCTTCCTGGACAAATACACCGTCGGGTTTGACAAATTCAAAGAATATGTCCTCGGGCATGAAGACGGAATCGATAAAACCCCCCGGTGGGCGGCTGAGATCTGTGGTGTGGATGCCGAGACCATTGTAAGTCTGGCCCGCGAATATGCCGGCACTAAACCCGCTGCCCTGATGGATTGCCAGGGGCCCGCCCGCAGCGCCATGGGGGAACAGTACATTCGCTGTGCAGCCACCCTGAGCGCCATGACCGGCAACGTCGGCCGTCCGGGAGGCAGCGCCTGCGGCGGGTTGATGGGCATCCCGGTCGGGCACATGTTTCGCATGTCTGCCATCCCACCCGGAAAAAACCCGTTTGAAATGGACGGTCCCAATGTTAAAGGGACCCTTGATATCCGTATGCGGGTGATCAAGCGGGTGCACATCAACAAAATTTTTGATGCCATCCTGGAAGGAAAACAGGGCGGATACCCGGCCGACATCAAACTGATGTGGTCCATGTGCAATAATTATTTAAACCAGACCGGCAACAGCAATAAAGCCGCCCGGGCCCTGCAAAAGCTCGAATTTCTCTGTGTTAACGAACTTTTCATAACCGCCCAGGCACGTTACGCCGATCTACTGCTGCCGGTAACCTCCGCAGCAGAGCGCAGCGACCTGACCCGACCCTGGCCGTCCGGACCTTATTTTACCTTTATGAACCGCGCACTGGAACCGCTGGGCGAGTGCAAATCCGACCTCGACATCGTCAGCCAGTTGGCGGAGCGACTTGGTATTGAAGGATTTAATCCGCACACGGAAGAAGAATGGCTGAAAATGTTTGTGGATCTAAACCCCGAATATCAGCAGCATATCAAAGACTACGATAAATTCAGGGAAGACGGGATTCACCGGGTAAAACTGGATGAACCCATCATCGCCTTCAAGGAACAGATCGACGATATTGAAAACAACCCCTTCCCTACCCCGTCGGGAAAAATCGAAATTTTCTCCCAGCGCGTGGCGGACTTGAACAAGCCGGATACGCCGCCGATTCCGAAGTACATGCCGACACCGGAAGACCGCAATGATCCTTTGTTTGAGAAATACCCGCTGCAACTGCTCACTCCCCATCCTAAAAACAGGGTTCACTCGGAACTTTACCTGGTGCCCTGGCTGCGGGAAATCGATGAGCACCGAGCGTGGATCAATCCGGTCGACGCTGAACCTCGAGGTATAAAAGATGGTGATGAAATATTTGTCTTCAACGACCGCGGCAAGGTTGCCATTAAAGCCTGGGTTACCGAAAGAATTATCCCCGGCGTGGTCTGCATCTTCGAAGGCGCCTGGTACAACCCGGACAAAGACGGCGTCGACCGCGGCGCCTGTGCCAACACGCTGACGAAGGATGCCTATTCGGGCGGGGGTGCAGCGGTGTTGAATACCAGCCTTGTGCAAATCGAAAAGGCTAATTGAAATTTAACCGCAGAGCACGCAGAGACCGCAGAGATTATATCCGCTATGCCGCGGCACCAAGATATTTTTTTCAGTTTTAGTTTATCTGGCGCAGCCAGCCGATTATTTGGTTTTCTCAGCGCTCTCAGCGAACTCTGCGGTGAACTAATTAATAAAAAATGGAGACGAACAATGCAGATAGGATTCTACTTCGATCAGACCAGATGCACCGGCTGCAGTGCCTGCCGCGTGGCCTGCAAGGACTGGAACGATATTCCGGCCGGGCCGGAAAACTGGATGCGGGTTCTCTACACTGAAAAAGGCAAATTCCCGAAACCATTTGTCAGCTATATGATTGCTCCCTGCTGGCACTGCGCCGAACCGGTGTGTGCCGCGGCCTGCCCGGTGGGTGCAATCGAAAAGCGGGAAGCGGATGGAATTGTTCTGGTTGACAGTCAGGTCTGTGTGGGCAATGAAGAATGCGATGAAAAATGTCTCAAAGCCTGCCCCTACGATGCGCCACAGTTCGGACCGGAAAATGGTGCTAAAATGCACAAGTGTAATTTTTGTCTTGACCGCTTCACTGCAGGAAAACTTCCTGACTGTATCGAAGCCTGCCCCGTCCGGGCTCTTGATGCAGGACCTCTGATCGAATTAGAAAAAAAATATGGCGCGAACAAAGAAGCCATCGATTTCAAATATTCGAAACGGACTAAACCGGCAATCGTCATTAAAGCCAAAACGGTTCCAGAAAATATTCGATGAATAAGGGTTGAACAACAAGTTGCTTGAGAGGTAATTTATGCCCAAAGTAGATTTGAGCGTAATCGGAAAAAAGACAGAACCACGTATCTTCGAATACACCTGGCGGGACGTTGTGCTTTACGCGCTGGGTGTCGGCGCAACGGCCGAAGAGTTGTCGCTGGTCTACGAAAATGCACCCGGCGGACTTAAGGTATTACCAAGCTTCTGTGTCGTACCGGCCATCCGGGCATTTCCCCATTTTGGTGAAGATATTGAATGGTCGCTCATGCTGCATGGCGAACAGACCATCCGCCTCTCCCGCCCTATTCCACCGGAGGGCAAACTGGTTCAGACAGGGGTGATCACCGACATATTCGACAAAGGCAAGGGGGCCGTTTTTCATGCCAAAATCACCGGCGAAACCGAGGACGGCAATCACCTTTACGATGCCCATTGGGCCATTTTCTATTTAGGCGCCGGCGGTTTTGGTGGTGACCCCGGACCTAAGGCAGAATCGATAACACCTCCTGAGGGAGTCGAGCCGGATTTCAGTTTTTCTTGCAAAGTAGCCGAAAATCAGGCAGCACTTTACCGGTTGAGCGGCGACCTCAATCCTTTACACCTGGATCCGGCAGCGGCTAAACGGGGTGGTTTTGACCGCCCGATTCTCCATGGTCTGTGCACCTATGGGATTGCCACCAGATCTTTGGTAACGGGGCCATTGGATGGTGATGTCAGCCGGCTAAAGGAATTTAAAGCCAGATTTTCCAGCACCGTTTATCCTGGCGATACGTTGACGACCGAAGGCTGGAAAACCGATGGCGGATACATCATCCAGGCCAAGACCGAGAATAATATCGTTTTAAGCAATGCGATGGCGGTAGTTGAATAAAAGGTTCTTCGAACCTATAGGGTTCAAAGGTTCAGGGTTCAGGGTTTACCCAGCCGCTGACCGCTGAAGCGACCGGTTTAACCGAAAGGAATAGAGACATGAACATCGACGACATCAAAACCGGCATCGATCTGGCCTATAGGATGGGAATGGAGGCATTCCGCGAAACCGGCGATATGCGACATTTACCAAGCCCGAGCGTGGTTGAAAAATGCGCCAAAGGCGAATATGGCCAGAAAACCGGCAAGGGGTGGTATGACTATGGTAAAAAATAAGACGCAAAGCGCTTATTTTTTGGTTGATTAAGTTGAAGAGTTGATTCGGTTGATTAAGTCATGGCAACTGACCAATCAACTTAATCAACCCAATTAACTATTGCTCTGCTGATCTTTATGATAACGCATAACTTATAACCAATAACATTCCGAAGGAAAACGGGGGTAATCGTGGCAACCAAGTTTGTAAGCGAAAGAAACATAAAATTCCTGCTGTACGAAGTGTTCGACGTCGAATCCCTGACAAAGTACGAATACTACCAGGAGCACAACCGCAAAATGTTTGACATGGTGCTGAAGGCAGCCGTCAACC
>JAIVWA010000377.1:0-5105 GCA_049190255.1 Gammaproteobacteria bacterium
TGATTAATGTCGACCTTGGATAGCATTAAATTCGCCGCAGGCGATTGAGTATTCTTTGTTTCTTTCGGAAACAAAGAATAAAGATAAATCCTGAAAATCCTGTTAATCCTGTCCAAAAAAAGTATAAAAAGAATCCATTCCAAAATTATAGTTGGCTTTCAGGGAGTATAAACATGAGTTCATTATCAATGTATTGCCAATCGATAGAAGTGAGTTTGAGGACCGGGCCGGATATCGGCGATATCACCGGGGCGCTTGAAAATTTGATCGCCGAATCCAGGATTGAAAATGGGCAGCTTTGTGCGACCATGGTGGGCTCCACCGGATCGCTCACGACCATCGAATATGAACCCGGGGTGATCGAGGATCTGAAACGGGCCATAACCTCACTGGCGCCGCCCGGAATAGAATACGAGCATGATGAAGCCTGGCATGACGGTAACGGACACAGCCATGTTCAGGCCGCATTGCTGGGTCCGTCGATTGCCCTGGCAGTGAGGAACGGAAGTTTGAAAACCGGAACATGGCAGCAGGTAGTGGCCATCAACCACGACAACCATCCGCGCACGCGCAGAATAGAAGTGACGATTATCGGCACAAGGGCGTAGGGCATATAGAATGGTATAAGGTGTAGGGTGAAAGGAATTCGGCCTCCGGCCCATAGGGGCGGGGCCTACGCCCCGGCGGGAAGTTGGAATGCGGAATGCGGAAAATAAGAAAAGGCGCAGGGCGTAAGGCTTTCAAACCTCCCCGCCTCCAACTTAATCAACTCAATAAACTAATAAACTCAATCAACTCAATGAACTCCTCAACGCTTTTTGCGTAGGCGATTCATGGCCAGCCTCAGACTGGTCTGCATGCGGCCGATGGCCTGGGCCAGCAACCCTATTTCATCCTTTGACTTAACATCGATTTTGACATTCAATTCTCCGAGGCTCATACGCTCGGTGGCATCCGTGAGCTTCATAATCGGCGTAACAATTGCCCGGGCGGAAAACCAGGAAATAATCAACACCAGTACGATCGTACCGGCCAGCAGGATCAATGCAAACTCCTGCGTCCGTTTATAGGCGGCAAAAACCTCACTTTCCTCCTGCTGCAAAACAAGGGCCCAGCCATAGATATTGCTTCTCACATGACCGAAGGCGGCGGCACCGTCGTTGGTGTTAAAATTAGAGGTAATTGTCTGCCAGCCTTTTTTGCGGAAGCTGGCAATGAGGGGGTGACTGTTAAGGTTTTTACGCTTGACCACATATTGTTTATTGGGGTGAGAGACGACAAATCCCTTTTCATCTACCAGAAAGGCAAACCCGGTGTCGCCCTGGCGCCAGGTCGCAATATTGCGGGAAATAACATCGATGGTCATGGCCGCTGCGATAACCCCCACCAGGCGGTCCCCGCTTTTTATCGGAACTGCCAGCACCAGGGCCGGTTTTTTTGAGGTTTTGCCGATCAGTGTCTGCCAGCTGAGCTTTTTCCCAGCTATGACATCTTTGTAATATTGGCGATCCGAATAGTCCTTTAAAGGTTTGCCATCATTGCGGGCCACATTTATACCGTCAGGCCCTACGGTGAATACCAGATACATCCAGGGGTGTTCCTGCTGTATGGCCTCTAATATCGATTCCTGTTGCGCGCGATTCATGGAAGTAATATCGGGAAGGTTGGCGGCCATGCGTAATACCGACACATTGCTATCTATCCAGGCGTCAACCTGCTCTCCGAGGCCTTTGGCGGTTTGGGCCAATAATTTTTCCGTTTCTACCCGGACCCGCTGGCTGGTTTCCCTGAGAGTGATACCCCAGAATATGGCAAATGGGAGGAGACTGACGATCAGCATAACCACGATGATTTTTCCAAACAACCCAAAACGGATTTTCTGACCGCTTAAAAAGCCCGATGTAACCTGTTTGACCTGTTCGGCAGCAGCAGGTTTCTCCTCGGAAGGAGCGGCAGTACGTTCGACGGCGCTTCGCGGCACAGGCTGTGGCCGTGTGACGGCTGGTTCAGGGATATCGGTGGAAATAGAGGGCTCATCAGATTCAGGTGCCGGCGGCGGTTCGGTGATTACTTGCGGACGGGGCCTGGTTACCACCATGAGGTTGTTGCAGGCCTTACATTTGACTCGGGCCGTCTCCCCTTTCATTTTGGTTTCATCAACCCGATATCTTTTTCCGCAGGCGTCACAGGATATTTCCATCATGTTTTGGTTCCTCAATTCTATATTTTGTTCCGGCTCAATCCGGATAGGGGTTTAGCCTCTTATTTTATTCAGAATAGCAAGCATAGATTTTTTAAACTGCATTCTATTTTCCTCATCCGGGACTTCCAGGGAAAGATTGGCTATCAATTCCGCGGCTTGATTGATTGGAATTTCTGAAGGGGTTAGCTCCATTTCTGCTGCCATGTCTTCGATAAGGATTTCGGCCATGGGTCCGATAGCTCTAGATAGATTGATTCTCAGGGTTTCAATGAAAGACTGGTCCAGGACCGGAATGTCCTTATTTACCGGCCCGATAAGGCCCTGATCAAGAAGTTTGGACAGGGCCTTTTTAAAGGTGGCGTTTCCCATATCCACTTCTTCGGCGATCTGATACAGGCTCTTGTTCTCATCAATGGCAATCAGCAGACGGATCATGTCTGCATCCAATGAGACTTGATCATTATCTTTGCGGATTACCTTGCGATAATATGCATCCGGCCGCCCAGTCCAACCTGAGTCCATCGTTTAACCTTTAATCGTCTTTTTTTAAGGCTGTGAATATTCCAAAAATGAAGCTATTACCTGAATTTTGCACGTATTGTTACCGACAGTGAATAAGAGTGTATATGGGTGATCTATCCGAAGCGAGGTTTGCTGGTAATAATTCAGGTATCATATATAAGTAAATGATAAAGAAGATTTTATGTCAAGCAAAATATTCATTATAATATTTAATACTTGGGCTATATTCAGGGTTCAGAGGTTACCTATCTTTTTCCAGTTCTTCTTTGAGTTTTTTTTCCATTTCAGCAAAAAGATCTTTTTTCTTTTGCTGCTGTTGCGCCTGAAAGGACTCCATTTTTTGGGAGAACGCTTTGCGGTTGTCTTGAAACTTTTTGAGTTCGTCTTCAAATTTGTTCCCGGTTTCCCCGCGGGGAATATCTTCGATCTTCAGGTGGTCGCGCACAAACAACCGGGTGCCATAGGAGCCTTCCACGGCCTCAATTACCTCTAACTCCTCGAGTTTGCGACAGATAAAATTCACCTTTTCAATAGAGAATTTGATCGTTGGGCACAATTCGTCTATCGCCGGGGGGCGTGAATTTACATGTTCATAAACACGGATAGCCGCTACCACCAGATGGGCCTGGGAATAGAAGTCATTTTTTTTATCCGGCATAAGCATCCTCGGTCATTACTTGACATAAAGATAGAAGCAGAGTAACATTTCTTACACATTTGTCAAGATTCTAGATTTCGTTTCAATTTATGAGATACTTTCTAGTTACAACAATCCAGGGGAGGTCGACATGACTGAAATAGTTGATGTGAAAGCCAGGCAAATTCTTGATTCCAGGGGAAACCCGACCGTTGAGGTCGATGTTTATGTTGCGTGCGGAGCTGTTGGGCGGGCGGCAGTTCCTTCGGGCGCTTCAACCGGAAAGCGCGAAGCTCTCGAACTTAGAGATAAACGCTCAAAGAGCTATGGCGGCAAGGGTGTCACCCGGGCCGTAAAAAATGTTCTTTCCACCATCGCTCCTGCTATTATGGGAACGGATGCCGCCGACCAGGTCGCTCTGGACAACCGTATGATCAAACTGGACGGCACCGCAAACAAAGCAAAACTTGGCGCCAACGCCATCCTCGGGGTTTCCATGGCAGCGGCAAGAGCAGCTGCCATGGCATATGATATGCCGCTTTACCGGTATATAGGAGGCATAAACGCCAGATATTTGCCGATTCCAATGATGAATATCATCAACGGCGGTGCCCATGCGGCCAACAACCTCGATATTCAGGAATTTATGATCATCCCCTTCGGCGCCAAGTCCATTACCCAGGCGGTGCAAATGGGTGCCGAGACGTTCCACCGGTTGAAAGCCATACTCAAGGATAAAGGGCTTAATACAGCCGTCGGTGATGAAGGGGGATTTGCTCCCGACCTTGAGTCCAATGAAGCTGCCATCAAGTTGATTATAACTGCCATCAAAGAAGCCGGCTACAAGCCCGGTAAGGATATTGGGATCGGGTTGGATGCGGCTGCCAACGAGTTTTATCAAAAAGGGAAATACGTTCTAAAATCGGAAAATAAAAAATTAACGGCTGCCAAAATGATCGACTATTACGGTGATCTCATCAGCCGCTATCCGATTGTTTCCATCGAGGATGGACTTGCGGAACAAGATTGGAAAGGCTGGAAATTAATGACAGACCAGCTTGAAGGCGATATCCAGATTGTGGGCGATGATATTTTTGTCACCAATCCCAAAATATTTAACAAGGGAATCGAGCAGGGCATTGCGAATTCGATTTTGATAAAGCTCAATCAGATCGGGACCGTTACCGAAACCCTCGATGCCATTGAACTGGCAAATCAGGTGGGGTACACCACGGTGATATCCCACCGTTCCGGTGAAACCGAAGACACCTTTATCGCTGATCTAGTGGTCGGGGTAAACGGTGGCCAGATAAAGACAGGCTCCATGTCCCGCAGCGATCGAGTGGCCAAATACAACCAACTCATCCGAATCGAAGAAGAACTGGGCGAAGCGGCCCTGTTTGCGGAGGATATTTTCTAGAAGCGCAACTGGTCGCTGGATACTGGTTACTAAAAGGTTTAAGGTATAGGGTAGAAGGTTAATGGCTCAAGGCGTAAGGCTCAAGGCAAAAAAAATTACCACGGAAGGACACGGAAAATCACGGAAAAAGAAAAATAATTAAAAGCAATTTTTTGTTTCCGCCGCAGGCGGTTTAATGTTTCTGTGTAACTCTGTGAAAAATCCGTGGTTAAAAAAATAAAAACCAGGATATAATCCTTTTAAAGATCCAAAATCGGATGAATCCCAAATCAAGGGCCTCTGAACTCTGTCTTCTGTCTTCTGACCTCTGGTGAGTGATCTAT
>JAIVWA010000378.1:0-5094 GCA_049190255.1 Gammaproteobacteria bacterium
GTCTGAGCAAGGGAACCGTCGCTGCCGGACGCGTCGTCTCGTTTTTGCACCTGGGGATGATTCAGTACCGGCTGCTGACGATGTTTGTGGTCATTGTCCTGCTGGCGCTGTATTTTTTCTTCTAACAAGAAGGCGCCTATTGTTGTGTCCCGGAAGTAATTGCCAGAACCCCGGGCGGTCAGGTTATTTACTGCGCAGCAAACAACCTGACCTCCCTTGGCCCAGAGCTAATGAAGGTGCCAGGTGTCTGGTTTCAGGTGTCAGCCCAGCCGCTGGCCGCCGAAGGGACCAGTTTGATCGAAGAAGAGACTTCGGTCTGTCGAAGTTTCAAACAAGGTTAAAAAAAAGAATATCGAATATCGAATTATGAATATCGAATGTCGAAGGAATGTATTCTGTCTATTTTATAAAAAAGATTGAGCAAAGCGAAACCACCCTTCGACATTCGATATTCGACATTCTTCGGTTCTGCGGTTCGCTTTTGAATAAAACCTATGTATGCAGGGACAGCGTGTCAAGCACAAGGCTGCAGCCAAAGAGATCCTCTTTCCGGCTTACAGATGAGGACCTGTGGGCAAAAATGATGGCTGAATCGAAAGCCGGTCTATCCGTAAAATAATCTTACAAGTGACATTGGTATTACCGGTATGTAGGTGACCATCAGGAGCACCATCACAATGACTGCCACAAAAAAGACGTTGATCCGGCTGACTTCCCAGATGTCCGCCTTGGCCACCGAGCAGGCCGTGATCAGCACGCTGGCCACCGGTGGCGTTTGCTGGCCGATACCAAGGTTGAGGGTGACGATGAGCCCGAAATGAACCGGGTCGATACCGACGGCATTTACCAGGGGCATCACAATGGGCACCACCAGAATAATTGCCGCGGCCGAGTGCAGAAACAACCCGACAACCAGGAAAAAAACGTTGAGCAGGGCCAGGACCATGTAGCGGTTGTCGGTCCAATTCATTATGGCCTGGGCCAATTGCTGCGGAACCTGACGCTCGGTGAGATAATTGCCGACCAGGGCGGATGCGGCCACCAGCAGCATGACCACTGCCGTCGATTTGCCACCTTCGATGATGGCCTTGCGCAGGTGATCCCAGTTGAGTTCGCGATAAATAACGCCCCCGATGAACAGGGATGCCGCCACCGCCAGTCCCGCCCCCTCGGTGGCGGTAACGATGCCGCCGAAGATTCCCCCTAAAATGATTAAAGGAAGCAAAAAAGCCCAGGAGGCGTCGCTGAAGGTGGTCCATAACCGCTTAAGCTTGAAAGTTTCTTCCACCGGGTAATTATAGCGTACTGAAAACCAGTAGCAGACTCCCATCATAAGGGTCCCGCCCAGAACACCGGGGATGATACCGGCCACAAAAAGCTTCACAACCGAACTGTCCGACATGACCGCATACAGGATCATGGGTATCGATGGCGGGATAATAATAGCGATGGTCGCCGAAGAGGAGGTGACGGCGGCGGCAAAGCCCCGCGGATAGCCCCTTTTTTTCATGGCCGGAATAAGGATGGACCCCAGGGCGGCCACGTCGGCCACCGCTGAACCGGACATCTCGGCAAAAAACATGGAGGCCGCCACATTGACCATGGCAAGTCCTCCTTTGATAAAGCCGAACAAGGCCGAAGCAAAGGTGATCAGTCGACGGGATATCCCGGTGGTGTTCATGATGGCACCGGCAAAAATGAACAACGGGATTGCCAGCAGAGGAAACTTGGTGGCACCATCGAACATCACCAGGGCCACATTGGGCAGAATATCGACTCCCTGGGTCAGGAGCATGGCCACAACGGCCACCACAGCCAGGGCGACTGCTATTGGGACGTTAATAAAAATCAGGGCGAACAAACCGAATAGCATCAAAAAGAGGGTCATTAGCGGGGCACCTCCGTGGCGGTTTCTGCTTGAGTTTCTTCTTCAGATAGTATCTCGCGATTGGAGAATCCGTCGGGCTTTCTGGCTTCCCTGATCAAATCCGGCAGCCCCAGCACTTCGGCAATGAGGAATAACACGGCGCCGATGGGGATAACCGATTGTGTCAGGCGGGTCGGAATCTGGGGCAGGCTGACCAGGTTGTCGCCTTCCAGTATGATAAGGACGTCCACACCGACCCAGGCCAGCAAAGCAAAGAAACCGAGAATGCAGGCCTCGCTGATAATGATAAAGGGGATTCGCACAGCCGGTTTCATGGCCGCGATAAAACCGGCAAAACCGATATGTTCCCTGTTAACAGCGGCAAGAGCTGCGCCGTAATAGGTCAGCCAGGCCAGCATGATCGATGCGATCTCATCGTACCAGCTCAAGGATGCGCCCATTTTACGGTAGACCACAGCCACCAGGACGATGGTGGTGAGGGTCACCATCAACACAATAACGATGGCCTCCAGCAGGCGCTGGAAACCTTTGCGAATGCGTGAGTACAAAACACCTCCCCCTTTGTAAGCGTTCAGGGGTTCAACGGTTACCCCCCCTTTAAAATTGGTGGTGAATATAAAACCTGAATCTTGCATATGAAAGCCTCTGACTCGTGCAAAATTCAGGTAAACACCACAACCGGGCCGTCGCCCGGTTGTGGTGACAACGGTTTAACTAGTAATCATTTCCCAGTTGCTGGGCTGCTTTTACAAGATCAGCGCCGCCGGGTACGCTCTTGCCGAATTCATCGTAAATGGGGCCGCTGGCCTTAATAAAGGCATTCTTGTCTGCTTCGTTGATTTTAAGAGCAGATTCCATTTTCTTTAACAGATCTGTGTCAAGTTTGGCCGCACTCATGTAAACGAATTCCTGCATGCCTTTGGCGATATCTTCAATTTTCAGGCGGACATCATCCGGCAGTTTGGCCCATTTTTTGGCGCTCACCGTCACGTAAGCGGGGGTGTAAACATGACCGGTGAGGGACAGATATTTTTGGACTTCCTGGAATTTTTGGCTGTAGATCTGGGCCAGGGGGTTTTCCTGCCCGTCGATAACACCGGTTTGAAGGGCCACGAAGACCTCGGACAGCGCCATGGGGGTGGGATTGGCGCCATAGCTTTTAAACATTTTTACCCGCCAGGAACCCTTGGGGGTGCGCAGTTTAATTCCCTTCAGATCTGCGGGGACATTGATGGGTTTTTTATTGTTGGTGATGCTACGGAAGCCGTTTTCCCACACGGCAATGATTTTATAGCCCTTCTTTTCGACGGCCGGGGCCAGGTAGCTCCAGAAAAGCTGATCGCGGATGGCGCGCATATGAAAGCGATTTTTTACCAGATAGGGCATCTCGAAAAGTCCGAAGACATCAACTACCGAAGACATAACCGTGGATGGCAGGCAGAGATCAACCGTGCCGAGTTTAAGTTTTCTCAAAAGTTCCCGGTCCTTGCCAAGTTGGCTCGAACCAAAAGCTACGACTTTGACTTCACCACCCATCTGGGCATTGACGCGTTTGGCAAACTCATCCACGCTGATCTGGAACAGGGAACCGGGGGCTCCCACATGGCCGAATTTGAGTTCAACTGCCTGGGCTGTGCCGGAAATGGCAAAAACCGCGGTAAGAAATAAGGTTAAGGATATGACGGCGATAAATAGCTTCCTCTTTTTCATCTGGTCTCCTCCTTTTTCGGGTGTCGGGACCGCCAGGGTCCCATGGTTTTATGTTGACCGTGTCAGAACTTTACCGTTCTACAAAAAAAATAGTAGCGCTTCTTTCTTCCTGGCAACGGATGACTCAAATTTTAACCAAGCGTGTCCTCCAGATATTCAAGGGCGGCCGCAGCCCCTGCTTTAGAAAACGGAATCCCGGCGAGGGAGAGCCCCATCTCGATACCGCTAAGGGTCCCGGCCAGCATTAAATCGTTAAAGTGACCCAGGTGACCGATTCGGAAAATTTTACCTTTTACTTTTCCCAGACCGATGCCCAGGCACATGTCGAATTTTTTTAGGATCATATCAAGCAAGGCGTCTGCATCGTACCCCTCCGGCATCATGACGGCGGTTAAAGAACTGCTGTATTCTTGCGGGTCGGCACACAGGACCTCAAGCCCCCAGGCTTGCACGGCGCGGCGGGTGGCCTCGGCATGCCGGTCATGGCGGGAAAAAACGTTCGGCAGACCTTCTTCTTCCAGCATATGAATCGCTTCCTGCAAGCCATAGAGCAAATTGGTTGCGGGGGTATACGGGAAAAAGCCGATTTTGTTGGCGGTCAGCATGGCTTCCCAGTCCCAGAACGATCGGGACAGTTTGGCGGATTTTGATGCCCGCAGCGCTTTTTCGCTGATGGCGTTTAAACCCAGCCCCGGCGGCAGCATCAGGCCTTTTTGGGAGCAGCCGACGGTTACGTCCACCCCCCATTCTTGATGCCGATAATCAATCGAAGCCAGGGATGAAATTGTATCCACCATCAACAAAGCCGGATGATCGGCCCGGTCCATGGCCGCGCGAACCGGCGGAATTTTACTGGTCACCCCGGTGGAGGTTTCGTTGTGCACGGCCATAACAGACTTGATCTGGTGGTTCTTGTCTTCGACAAGTTTTTGCTCGACGACTTCAGGGTCCACGCCGTGCCGCCAGTCGGTGGGAACAAAATCTACCTCCAGGCCCAAGGCCACCGCCATATTGCGCCAAAGGGTGGCAAAATGTCCGGTTTCAAACATCAACACCTTGTCACCCGGCGAAAGCGTGTTGACCAGTGCCGCTTCCCAGGCGCCGGTTCCTGAGGAAGGATAAATAACGACGTGACCGGAGGTTTGAAAGATGCGCTTGAGGCCGTCCAAAACCGCCAGGGAAAGCTCGGCAAATTCCGGTCCGCGATGATCAATGGTGGGTCGGCTCAGGGCCCGCAGCACCCGATCGGGTACATTGGTGGGACCGGGGATTTGTAGAAAATGACGACCGCTTTGAAAAGTCATATCGAATCCTCCGGAAAACGGATGTTATCCGTTTTCAGGTGTTACGCTGCCGCTATCCTGAAAAGCGGCCAGTCTGATCGAAAAGGAAATTTTGGCCTTGTGCAGCAGTAGGGGCGGGGTTTATCCCCGCCCGCAAACCACCGCGATTACTGCTACGGGCGGGGATAAACCCCGCCACTACTTTATTTCGCG
>JAIVWA010000379.1:0-5092 GCA_049190255.1 Gammaproteobacteria bacterium
TACCCTATATAAGATAAAAATGGCGAAGAATAGCAAAATCGATCTGCAACCTTGACGAATGCTGAATAGCAATATAATTATATATCCGTAAAAAATTGGGACTCTCAAAAGTACAGATACTGTAAACATCTATGTAGGATTGACCGACCATCAAAACTTGTGATATCAGATTAGGATATCAGTACTTATACCAGAATTGTAGTTACATCTACATACATGTACTTTGGCCAAATTGCATATACTTGGCAAGAAATCACAGGTTTTGAAGTTGGAGATTTTTTACCGAACAGGAGATCAAAATGAGTATCGTTCGTGCTGCAGTTGTACAAGATTCTCCGATCGTATTCGATCGAAAGGCCACAATCGAGAAAGTCCGAAACTTAGTGAAAGAGGCTGCAAGCCAAGAGGCCGAAATGGTTCTATTCCCAGAGGCCTTTGTTTCAGCCTATCCTAAGGGATTGGATTTTGGGGCCCGCATCGGAATGCGTTTTCCCGAGGGACGAGAGGATTTCCGCCGGTATTTTGAAAGCGCTGTTGAGATTCCGAGCCCGACCACAGACCTTTTGGGAACGACAGCCAAAGAAAACAAGATCTATCTGGTGATCGGGGTAATTGAACGAGAATTGGGCACTTTGTATTGCACGGTATGCTTTTTTTCTCCGGGAGGAGAACTACTGGGCAAGCATCGAAAACTGATGCCGACAGCTATGGAAAGATTGGTATGGGGCTTTGGCGATGGGTCTACAATACAAGTGGTCGACACCCCTATCGGGCGTATCGGCGCGGTCATTTGTTGGGAAAACTATATGCCCTTGCTTCGGATGCACATGTATTCTCAGGGCATCCAGATTTACTGCGCCCCGACAGCAGACGACCGAGATGTCTGGTTACCTTCTATGCAACATATTGCCCTGGAAGGCCGCTGTTTTGTGTTGAGTAGTTGTCAGTACCTAACACGAAAGGATTGCCCAGAGAAATTCGACGCGATTCAAGGAGATGATCCTGAAAACGTTTTAATGCGCGGCGGCAGCTGTATCGTTGGACCCTTGGGAGAAGTTTTGGCAGGTCCCGATTTTAACGGTCCTACCATTCTTCGTGCAGACCTGGATCTGAACAAGATCCCGGAAGGAAAGTACGATCTCGACACGCCGGGCCATTACGCAAGACCTGATGTGTTCCAACTTCAGGTAAATTTGCGCAAACAAAATATCGTTACCACCTGGGATGCCAAGCTGAGGGACCCCTTCGAGAATTAGTCCCGGCCCAAATAAGATTGTACTTGAATTTTTTAAGGCTGGTATAGGAAAATTCTTATGGCATAAAAATGGTTGGATTTACCAGGAGTGAGAGGCCGTTGTCCGGAATCGTTTATGACTCCAACTTATCGATAGTGAGCCTCAATTGCCGATAACTATATAGCAAAGGTTTTGCCGCTGCCTAAAAATTGCAGATACTGTAAACATCTATGCAAAATTGACAGACTCTAAAAACCTGTGATATCAGATTAGGTGTCAAAAGACGAACATTGCTTTACATCTACGCCTTGCGAGATGGACTTGACTTGCAGTCCAGAATGATGTTATCTGTAATTACGCCAAGTTGGTAATGTTCTCCATAGATCCCATTTATAGTGAAATGAGATAATACATATTAAGGATTTATTTGACTATGCAAATTAATAGATACTGGCAAAAAAGATTATCAAATTGCAAAAATTCTTTGGAGAAGAACAATTTTGATGCCTATATAGCGGAAACCCCTTCTGATGCAAAAACAATCGTAGTAGATAAAATTCTACCCCTAATCGATATAAAAAGTGTATCATGGGGAGATTCTTTGACCCTCTATTCTACAGAAATACTGGAATACTTTAGAAGAAAATCTGGGATAAAATTAATTGAAACCTTTGCTGAAAATATTTCCCGTGAAAAAATCATGGAGCGTCGAAGAAAGGCGATTCTTACTGATCTGTTTTTTACAGGTACGAATGCGGTCGTAGACTCTGGTATGTTAGTGAATTTAGACATGATAGGAAACCGTGTTGGCGGCATTATTTTCGGTCCTAAATATGTTGTCATAATGGTTGGTCGCAATAAGATCGTCCAAAATCTCGATGAGGCAATGAAACGGATTAAAAATTTCGCCGCCCCCCAAAATGCACTTCGGCACTCAATAAAAACTCCATGCGTAAAGACTTCTTATTGCATGGACTGTAAAAGCCCTGATAGGATCTGTAATATATGGACAATTCATGAAAAATCTTATCCCAAGGGCAGAATAAAAGTTATATTAATTAACCAAGATCTTGGATTATAGAAAACGCAGATGACTACGACAACACATGGGAAGAGATGGAGTTAGAGAGCTTACATGTTTTCCGCTCCATAGCAAAAAGCATATAATCTGGCACGAAACCGTTGATGCCTCCAACTCATCAACGGTAAAAGGGGTTTCTGAAAAGCTGTGATACCATACTGTCAAGCGATGTCCTGACCTTAATATCAGTCTTGTCAATTCAAGTATTGGTCAGGACAGATTAGGATATCTGAATTTTTGCCAAAGCTGGGGTTACATCTACGTATCTGTATTTTTGCACTTTTCCATGTATTCTCAATTAAATCTGTAGTGGGACATGATCTCCAGAAAGTAATAATTGCTGCTTATCAGGATAGGAGAATAATTTGGAGCATTTACTCTCATCAAACACAGCACTTTTGATAATCGATGTACAGCAAGGCTTTGACGACCCCAAATGGGGACGGAGGAATAACCCTGGTGCCGAAGCAAATATATCGAATTTAATTGATTTGTGGCGAAGCGAGAAAAGGCCGGTGATACATATCCAGCATTGTTCTGTGGAGCCTGATTCACCGTTGCGGCCTGAGCTGCCCGGGTGTCAATTCAAACCGGAAGCTGCACCGATTGAAGGTGAACCTGTCTTTAAGAAAACAGTCAACAGTGCTTTTATCGGCACCAAACTCGAATTATATCTCAGAGATAATGGTATAGAACAGATTGTGATTGTTGGCCTTACGACAGATCATTGTGTTTCAACAACGACTCGGATGGCTGGCAATTTTGGCTTCAAGGTTTTGCTTGTTTCAGATGCCACTGCGACATTCGATAGAAAAGGCCCTGACGGAAAAGAATATATGGCTGAAAATATTCATGCTATTAACATCGCCAGTCTCAATGGTGAGTTTTGCAGTGTAATTACAATTGATTCACTGATTTCAGCGTAAAAAGTGGATAGCTTACCCTCACTGTTGCGAATCCAGGTCTCCAACGTATATGCAAAATATTTGACCCTTAAAAATTGCATATACTGTAAACTTAGGTACTTTAGGAGAGCTCTAAAAAGCTGTGGTATCATGAACCCAATCAACTTAATCAACTCAATAAACTAATACGCCTTAAGCCTTCCACCTTAAACCTTCTACCTTAAACCCTATACCCTTTACCATATACCTTGCCTTTAACCATCCAGCACCTTGGCCACCTTTTCTTCCAGTTCTTCGTTGTCTATCGGCTTAACGCAGTATTCGGTGGCCCCCAGTTTCAGCGACGTCTGCGCCGTCTCCAGGGTAGGATAGCCGGTGAGCATGATCGCACGCATGGAAGGGGTGATCTTTTTTAATTCCTCTAAGACTTCTACGCCGCTCATCTTTTTTAATTTGATATCCAGAATCGCCAGGTCCACCGTGTTGGTACGGGCATAGTCCAGCGCCTCTTCCTCTTCGGTAAAACCGACGATTTCGCGTCCGTCCTGCCGCAGGATACGCATAATGAGCTTAACAGCATCCGGCATATCATCCAGCACCAGTATTCTTACCATCAGACTAATCCTCGAGGACCCGCAAACAATCCTGGGGAAAGCGGTGGGTGCCTTTTTCATCCAGGCTGACTTCAACCAGGGCATCCGGATCGTTTTTGGCCATATCGGGGTCGGTAATAATGCCATGGGAACCCACGTATTGATCCATATAACTTTCCCAGCCCTCATCATTTGATTTTTGATAGATCTCAACTCGTTGTCCCTGCCGAAAAATCATTGGCCTTCTCCTTAATGCTAATTAGTATGCCTTAAATATTCGATTCTATAACCGAAAAGAAGGCTAATTTACCATGGTGTTTTAATTTTAGGTTAATTTTGGAGTATTGGAGTACTGGAGTAACGGTTTAAAAGCCGACTATCAATTTACAACACTCCAATACTCCAGCACTCCATTACTCCTCGATCGGTAGACGCCTGGACTTCAGCTAACCCTGGGTTTACCTTATTATTGGCTATAGTTCCGTAAATATTCAAACACTATACCGGTGGTTTGCTGCTGTCTAACGCAACGCCTTTTTTCCTGGCGCACTTCTCGCAAAGGGCATGACCGGTGGTGATCTGAGCAACCGAGCCGGTTTTTTTTCTGATGTAATCAAGGTACTTGGCGGGTCCCAAGACCGTGCCGCAGCTTTCGCAAAACAACAGTTTCTGGCGATTTAAGACAGTTCCGCAAATCGACAGGATTCTTTCTCCCTCCCGGTCTTCGATGCGCATGGCATCATTGGCGCAATTTTCAGCGCAGGCACCGCAGGCGATGCAGCGTTCTTCGGTCAGTCTGAAATCGGTTTTGACCGGATGATCAAAATTGAGGTATCCCATCTGCAGGGCGTCGATTCCCATTTTGTCACGGCAGACTTTGACACAATCGCCGCAGCGACGGCAGATATCACATCGCAGGCAGCGGCGGGCCTCTTCCCTCACCATATTTTCCGAATAACCCAATTCCACCTGCTGAAAAGTGGTCCGCCGCCGGTCGATGTTCAACAGCGGCATTTCCGGCCTTTTCAGGACCATCTTGGTGCTGGCAGGAACCTCGATCCAATCGGTCCTGGCACGACGCACCGGAACCGGCGGCATTTTGGGCTGCGGTATCCCGGATAAATAGCGATCAATGGAATCAGCGGCCTTTTTGCCGCCGCCAATGGCCTGAATGACCGTAGCGGGTCCTAAAACCGCGTCACCGGCTGCAAAAACGCCCGGCATGTCGGTTTCCATGCTGGCCATTCTGACATCAATGGTGCTGCGGCGGGTCCACTT
>JAIVWA010000380.1:0-5091 GCA_049190255.1 Gammaproteobacteria bacterium
ATTGCCAATGAAAGAAAGGTTTCCTTTGCCGAAGTCGTCCGGAAGGCGGTTGACGCTTTTGACGGTGATCTATCCATGGAGGATGAGGCCCTATTAGATGCGTTGGCGGACGCCATGATTAAAACGGCCCGGGAGGTTGTTGAAAAAATTGACGCTATTGAAAAGCGGCTTGATGAGACTCATGCCATACTGGAGACTAAATAATGGGTGTCAGCGAAAAGGTCATGGAGGCGCTAAGGGCGGGAATCCTCTTGAATGAAAGGGTCATCACCCTTATCGACAAGGTAAACCGTATGGATCAAGATATACGGCATATGAATGAGCGGCTTATAAGGCTGGAAACCATGGTTGAAATCGCCCAGAAACAGTCGGTTCGACCGGGAAGACCGGAGCTTAATTCCTAAATCATCGAATTCCTGAAACCGACTTGGCTCCGCACTCAGAAAGAGCAAAAAATTATTAAATAATCAGGAGGACCCTACATCATTTTGTTAAACAAGGTCAAATAATCATCCTTGCTCATCGGGCGCGGGTTATCTTTGTTGCTGCCATTTACATAAGAGTTGGACGCCAGTTCTTCAATATCCGTGGCCTTAACTCCGAAGCTGCCAAAGCTGGGCAGGTTTAGGTCCACGGCCAACTTCTTTACTGCATCAACGGCCCTTTGCGCCCCGTCCTCCGTCGAATCAAAGGAAATTCCCATGGCGGACGCAATTCTGGCATATCTCTCCCGGCAGTAGTCCATGTTGTATTCCATTACTTCCGGCAGGACAACGGCATTGCAGACTCCGTGAGCCGTGTCGTATTTTCCTCCCAGCGCTTCGGCAATACAATGAACAGATCCGACGTCCGAATGACTGAACGCAATCCCGGCCAGCACACTTCCCAAAAGCATCCCGGCCCGTGCTTCCATGCTGCGTCCTTCTTTTACTGCGATTTTCAGATATTTTGCTATCAGTTCAATAGCGTAAAGCGCGGCTGCATCCGCCAGCGGTTCGGATACTTTGGCCGTATAACCCTCGATGGCATGGGTCAGGGCATCCATTCCGGTCGCCGCCGTCAAACCCGGGGGCATCGTTAGCGTCATCTGCGGATCGACCAAAGCAACCCGGGGAGCGATACCAGGGTGTTTAAGTGTGAATTTAAATCTATCCCCGGTATCAGTAATCACTGAACTGAAGGTCACTTCGCTGCCGGTTCCGGCTGTCGTCGGTATGGCAATTAGCGGAAGAACGTTGCCGGAAATTTTATCTTTGCCTTCATAATCCCTGACTGCGCCCCCATGGGTAGCCAGCACTGCAATGGCTTTGGCACAATCGATGGGGCTTCCGCCCCCAATCGCCACCAGGCAGTCCGCCTGCAGCCGGTTGGCAATTTTGGTACCTTCGTGCACATTGTAGTCCTTGGGATTTGACTCGACCTCACTGAAGATCTCATATTCCAGTTTGCCCTGGGAAAGCTGGTTTGTGATCGCTGGTAAAAGGCCGGAAGCCTCAATCCCCTTGTCGGTAACGATCAGCACTTTTGGGGATTCAAGCGCTTTGAGAAATTCCGTCAGTTTTCCGCTCACACCGATCCCGTACTCGATTTTTGTCGGCAGCTCAAAGCTGAAACTGTTTAACAAATTCATTCGTATTCACTCCTTATCTGCACACCATTTAAATATCTTGCAAGATCAGATCACAGTTTATATGCTAAAATAGTCTATATGGCAAGAATCCAATAAATTGTTACACATCAAGAAACCGACCGCATGAAAAAAACGGAAAACAGCCTTGAGACATCGCAACACGCCGGTGCCTCGCGAGAAGGGCACGTCCGAAAGGTAACCTGGATTGGATTGCTGACCAATATTAGTCTTTCAGGCCTAAAATTTGCGGCCGGTTATTTCGGCAGAAGCCAGGCCCTTATTGCCGACGCCATTCACAGCCTGACCGATACCACCACCGATATTGCCGTAATTGCAGGCTCCCACTACTGGTCCCGCCCCCCGGATGAAAGCCATCCCTACGGGCATCGACGACTGGAGACCCTTGTGACCGCCTTTATCGGTCTTATGCTCGCCGCTGCGGGGATCGGTATCGGCTGGCAAGCCATTTCCACCCTGCACGAACAGCATGACTCGCCGCCGGGCTGGATCGCCCTCTATGCCGCCATGGCTTCAATTATCACCAAAGAAATACTCTACCGCTGGACAGCTGCCGTCGGAAAGAAAATCAAGAGCCCCGCCCTGGCGGCCAACGCCTGGCATCACCGCACCGATGCAATCAGTTCCCTGCCGGTGCTGATTGCGGTCGGGGGTGCATTGCTTTTTCCATCCTGGTCCTTTCTGGACCGTGTGGGGGCCGTCGTCGTCTCAATCTTTATTTTGCATGCGGCCACGAAAATCATCTGGCCGGCAGTCAGCGAACTCATCGACGCCGGCGCACCTGAAGAAATCCAAAAAAAGATTGCGAAAATTGTCTGCAATACCAGTGGTGTCCGGGAAGTCCATGCTGTCAGGAGCCGATATGTCAGCTCCAGTATTCAGATCGACATGCACATTGTTGTCGATGGTTCAATAAGCGTCCGGGAGGGTCACGAAATCGCCGATAAAGTGGAAAACAGTATTATCTCCGGCCTTCCGGAGGTAGTGGATGTTGTTGTACATGTGGATCCGTCTGAGGATTCATCGGATAACAGCCGTCTGCGACAGCAGCCCGATGCAACCGGTCCCTGAAGGTATCTTGGGAGTCATTCAACCACCAGTACCAATCGTACACCCAGAACTATCCGCAATTCTTACTATTACTCAATCTGCACCCGAATCAGTTTTCAGTTGAAAATAACTAAAAATCATCATATTATTAAATTGTTAGGATTTAGAAACAAATCAAACTCGAATACGCATAATATTAAGTTTGTTAGTGATGGTAAACCATGCCGGTTTTTGAATACACCGCCCTGGACAATAGAGGCAAAACCACCTCCGGTATTGTTGATGCTGAAGGGGCTCAGGCCGCTCGCCAAAAGCTTCGTACATCGGGAATTTTTCCGGTATCCATTAAGGAAACAGAAGAGGCGGCACCGAAAAAAGCATCGGGAGACTTCAGCCTGTCTGCGCGGTTAAGCCGCATAAAGCCGGTCGAGATTGCGATGATGACCCGACAGCTGGCAACCTTAATTGGAGCCGGTTTTCCGTTGGTATCAGCGCTTGGTGCGTTGGTTCCCCAGACCAAATCTCAAGGTTTTAAAAAAATTTTAGCCCAAATCAAAGATTTGATTGTGGAGGGCAACAGTTTTGCGCGGGCTCTTTCAAATTATCCGGGACAGTTCTCGCCCCTGTACATCAACATGGTTCGAGCCGCCGAAACCTCCGGAACCCTTGAAATCGTATTGGAACGGCTGGCTGACATAGCCGAAAAACAGGAGGCCTTGAAAAACCGAATCCAGACCGCCCTGGCGTATCCGATTTTCATGCTGATTATCGGTACTGCCGTTCTATTCGTACTATTGATCTATATTGTCCCCAGTATTACATCTATTTTCTCTGAAATGAACCAGGTTCTGCCGGCACCAACCCGGTTTCTGATCTTTTTGAGCGCTTTTTTTAAAGCCTATTGGTGGGGTCTTTTCATTATTATCGCCGTTGTGGCGGTTTTTTCCAATCGATTCAAAAAGACCGAAAAGGGGCGCTATTGGATCGATAAAACGATGTTATTATTGCCGGGCGTTGGCATTTTGGTCAAAAAACTTTCCGTGGCGCGATTTGCGCGCACGCTGGGGTCCCTATTGGAAAACGGAGTTTCCATGCTGATCGCCATGGATATCGTCAAAAATATTGCCGGCAACTCGCTGATTTCCGATGCGGTAGAAACGGCCGCCATCGAAGTGGGCAAAGGCCAGGGATTGGGGGATGCCCTGTCCGGCAGCGGTATCTTTCCCCAGTTATCCATTCAGATGATCCAGGTCGGGGAACAAAGCGGTCAACTGGAAACGATGCTCACTAAAATTTCAGATATATTCGAAAACGAGGTGGAAACCACCATTTTGCGACTCACCTCATACCTGGAGCCCGTAATGATCCTGGTCATGGGTTCGGTTGTCGGCTTTATCGTTTTATCGATATGTCTGCCGATATTTGAAATGAACCAATTGATTCGATAGGAGGGGATAAATCCAATGCTGCAGAAGTTGAGATACGACAACCGGGGGTTTACACTTATAGAACTGATGGTTGTTATCATCATACTGGGTGTTCTCGCCATGTGGGTGGCACCCAAAATCATGGGTCGACCCGGAGAAGCCAGACAGGTCAAGGCTCTCCTGGATATTCAAAACCTGGAAACCGCATTAAAATTATACAAACTCGATACCGGCAGGTACCCTACCACTGATCAGGGTTTACAAGCACTGGTGGAAAAGCCTGAAACCGGGAACGTCCCCAAAAAATGGAAAGACGGCGGGTATCTCGAAAAGAGTCGAGTCCCGAAAGATCCCTGGGGCAACGAATTTATTTATCTGTCTCCGGGACTTAAAGGAGATTTTGACATCATCTCCTATGGACTGGATGGGGTTCCCGGTGGCGAGAAAGAAAATAAAGATGTTAACAACTGGGAAATCGAATAAGGATTGCAGATAGACTATCCTTATTGACCGTCATGAATCCAGAAACCGGAAAATTTAGCACTAATTTTCATAATGGACCACCGACAATCAACAACGAACATTGTAGTGGTTTTACACTGATTGAGCTGATTGTGGTGATCTCGCTGATCGGCCTGATGCTGTTTGTTTCCCTGCCCCGGCTTCAGGATAATCCTTTCCTGGATGGCGGCAAACAAAGCTCTCGCTGGCTAATCGGAAAAGTTCGATCGTTAAAAGAAAGCGCCATTCGCGATCAAAAACAGTATACCTTGCATTTTGATCTGGACAGCGGCCGGATTTGGGAAACCAATGAATCGATGAGCCCCGAAGAAGTAGAAGGCGCGGCTCTAAACAGCAGCTATGCCCTGCCGGATGATCTCCGCATCATCGATATTGAATATCCGAAGGGCAAAACGTATTCCGGTCAAGCAGAAATAACCTTTTACAAAGCCGGCTATACGGACA
>JAIVWA010000381.1:0-5084 GCA_049190255.1 Gammaproteobacteria bacterium
TTCTCAACAGCCAGCGGCAGCAAGACCTCATCAACGCCGGTCTGGACGAACTGCGCATCTCGCTGGATGCCGCCTCTTCGGAGGGGTACAAAAAAATCCGCAACAGCGACGCCTTTGAGCAAATTGTTGAAAATCTGAAATCCTTTCTATTACTTCAAAAGCAGCTGCAGGCTGCCTCTCCAAAACTGTCCCTGTGGTTTTTAGGGACCCAGGATAATATTTCCGAGCTTCCGGGTTTTATAGAGCTCGCCGCCGAGATCGGAATTGAAGAAGCATATCTCCAGCGCCTGGTTTATTTCCAGGATGACGAGGGATACGGCGTTGCCCGGGCCACAAAAACCCTCCAGGATTCAGCAGACGGGTCATGGGAATTAATTCAGGAAAGCCAGGAGATGGCAGCGAAACTGGGCATTCAGTTTGATGCCTCCGGCCGGTCAAGACCGGTTGAGAGTCTGCAGGGGGAAGTAGAAACCAAGTTGCCATGGAGCAAGTGCTATCGGCCTTTAACACTTATGTATATAACCGCCAACGGCAATGTGTTGCCATGCTGCATCTCCCCGTTCGCCACCGTTGATTATTCTTCGATTATACTGGGCAACGTGTTTGAAAACTCTCTGAAAGACATCTGGTCGGGTTCTAAATATGAAAACTTCCGAAAACAGCATCAAACCGCAACACCACCTAAAAGCTGCCGGGGATGCGGGGTTCAATGGAGCCTGTGATGGATAAAAAACATCAAAAATTGCTCCTGGTGGTCGTTGCCAAAGCCCCGGTGCCGGGAGAGGTTAAAACGCGTCTCTGCCCTGAGTTTACGACCCAGGAGGCAACCAATCTGTATCGCTGTTTTATTCAAGATAGGATAAAGGAAATTGGCAACCTCACCGGTATGGATCTGGCGATCTCATATACACCGGAGGATTCCAATGAGTATTTTGCCAGGTTCCTGTCAAACGGATTTCATTTGTTTCCCCAGCGAGGTAAAGACCTGGGGGAACGCCTGAGCAATATCTTCGTGGACAAATTGGCGGGAGAATATGATGCGGTCTCAATTATCGACAGCGATACGCCCGATTTACCGCGAACCATCGTGCAGCAATCCTTCCAACTGCTGATAGCCGCCCGGACCGATGCCGTATTCGGACCGTGTTACGATGGCGGCTATTATCTCGTCGGCATGCGCCAACCGCATCCGGAACTATTTCAAAAAATCCCCTGGAGCACAGAAAAGGTATTAGCGCGAACGCTTGAAAAGGCGCATAGCCTGGGCCTTCAGACCAAACTGCTCCCCCAATGGAACGATCTGGATACCTTCCAGGACTTGCTCGAATATTATCAAAAATATCAGGAAAAACCCCTTGAAGCCGATTGGGCCGGTATGCAAACTTTCAAGTTTCTTTCAAACCTGAAAAGAATTACCCAAAATATCACCTATCATCGATAAATATTCTGCGCCAACAGGTTATCGGCACTGAAAATACGCCTGCAAAATTGCAGATCACTCAGATCTTGCCCTCTTTTCCTGTTTTTTAGCTTCTTTGCCCCTCTCCAGCTGAAATTCTTTTTCGACTATGTATCGGAATGCACGATAATATTTTGCTTATAAGCAAAAATAGTATAAATAAAATTTGCTTATAAGCAAATTTTATTGACTTTCCCATAATGAAGGGGCATACTCATTTCATGGTCAAGCAAAGATACCTGACAAAATTTGTTACCGAAGACCTTAAGGAAAAGATGGTTTTTGTCGGCGGTCCACGCCAGGTTGGCAAAACCACGCTCGCCCGGAAACTGGTTGGTAATCATTTTCAGCATCCGGGTTATTTCAACTGGGACAACCGGCAGGATCGACGCAGCATCATGCAGTCAAGTTGGCCCGGTGATGCTGAGCTGATCATTCTCGATGAAATACACAAATATAAAAAATGGAAGTCCTTAGTGAAGGGTGAATACGATAAACTGAAAGACAAATACAGTTTTCTAATTACCGGCAGTGCCAGGTTGGATTTATATCGCAAAGGCGGAGACTCGATGCTTGGCCGCTACCATTATTATCGATTGCATCCCTTTACCCTGGCCGAGGTGGTTGACCGGCAATCAGTACCCAATGTATTCGAAGAGGTTCCCATCCCTTCGCAAACCGAAAAGGAGCTATTTTTAGGCCTGGATAAATTCGGCGGATTTCCTGAACCGTTTCTAAGACAAAACGCACGAGTCCTGCGAAGATGGCACAACCAGAAGGTCGACAGATTATTCCGAGAGGATATCCGCGATGTCGAACAGGTCCGGGACATTGTCAATATGCAACTGTTAGGCGATCTATTGCCTGACCGGGCGGGTTCGCTGCTATCGCTCAATTCCCTTCGAGAAGACCTTGAGGTCAGCCATCGGGCCGTGTCGAACTGGATCAATATTTTGGAATCCTTTTACTACTGCTTCAGAATCTACCCCTTTGCAGCTAAAAATTATCGATCACTAAAAAAAGAGGCTAAGCTTTACCTATGGGATTGGTCAGAAATCGAACAAGAACCGGCAAGATTTGAAAATTGCGTTGCGTCTCATCTTTTAAAACTTGTGCATTTTCTCCACGATTATGAGGGATACAGAGCACAATTGTACTATCTCAGGAGCATCGAAAAAAAAGAAGTGGATTTTTTGGTGACCATTGATAAAAAACCATGGTTTGCTGTGGAAGCTAAAATCAACGATGCCAATGCCTCGCCTCATTTGTATTACTTTAATGACAAATTGAAAATTCCATTTTCCTATCAAGTTGTTAAGTCAAATGGGGTCGACAGGTTCATGAATGGAGTGAGAATTGTTTCAGCCAACCGTTTTCTTGCAGGTTTGATATAGCGCCGATCGCGACTATTGGGTGTCACACTGTAAATAATCGAAGGACTTGCTTATGACCAGGAAACCGACCTACGAGGAGTTGGAACAAAGAATCAGGGAGTTTGAGAAGGAATCTGCCAAGCGCAGGCAGGCAGAAGAGGAACTGCGGAAGAGTGAGGAGAAATATCGATCCGTCCTGGAAAACATGGAGGAAGGGTACTGGGAGGTTGATCTTCTCGGAAACTTTACGTTTTTCAATGATTCCCTATGCAATTTTTTTGGTTATTCACGTAATGAATTGCTTGGGATGAATAACCGGAAATACACCACTCCTAAAATGGCTGCCAGAATTTACCAAATTTTCAATCAGGTGTATCGAAGCGGACAGCTGATCGATATAATTGATTATGAAGTCATAGGCAAAGATGGCAGCAAAGTCATATTCGAAGGGTCCGTCTCGCTCATGCGCGATAATTCGGGCCAACCAATAGGATTCCACGGTATCAATCGTGATGTGACCAAGCGCAAGCAGGTGGAGGAGGCCCTGCGGGAGAGCGAAGAAAAGCTCGCAAGATATAAGAAAATGGAATCTTTGGGACTTTTGGCAGGGGGTGTCGCCCACGACTTGAATAACATTCTGTCAGGGATTGTCAGCTATCCGGAATTACTTTTACTGGATTTACCTGAAGAGAGTAAATTTAGAAAACCTATTGAGACCATACAGGAGTCCGGACACAGGGCGGCCGCCGTTGTCGAAGATCTGTTAACCGTGGCAAGAGGCGTGGCCACCACAAAAGAACCTCTGAGCTTAAATGATCTGGTCGGTGACTATTTACATTCTCCTGAGTTTAATAAGCTCAAACAGTTTCATCCTGCAGTTACAATCAAGACCAACCTTGATGGCGACCTACTTAACGTGAGCGGGTCTCATGTTCATATCAGAAAGGCGGTAATGAACCTGGTGTCAAACGCCTCGGAAGCTATTGAGGATAGCGGTAATGTCACCATATCGACCATGAACCGTTATATAGACAGACCTCTAAGGGGGTATGATGATGTAAACATTGGTGAATATGTCGTTTTGTCTGTATCAGACGATGGTTCGGGAATATCATCGGATGACCTTGAGAGGATATTTGAGCCATTCTATACAAAGAAGGTAATGGGTAGAAGCGGTACCGGTTTAGGTCTGGCCGTGGTATGGAATGTTGTACAAGATCATAAAGGCTACATAGATGTGACAACTGACGAGAACGGCACAACATTTGAGCTGTTCTTTCCAATAACAAGGGGGAAAATATCGGGTAAGGATTTGGCCATAACCATTGAAGATTTCAAAGGAGACGGAGAGACGATTCTGGTTGTTGATGATGTTGAAAGCCAAAGAGATATATCCTGCAAGATGTTGGATACCTTAGGTTATAAAACAAAAGCCGTTTCCAGTGGCGAGGAGGCCGTTGAATATTTAAAGGAAAATTCTGTAGATTTAATATTGCTTGATATGATTATGGACCCAGGCATAAATGGTCGTGAGACATACGAGAGAATAATAAAGATTCATCCTAAACAAAAGGCTATCATAGTCAGCGGGTTTACTGAAACAGATGACGTTAAGGACGCCCAAAAATTAGGCGCAGGCAAATATATAAAGAAACCAGTTACATTAGAAAAGATAGGGCTGGCTGTTAAAGTGGAATTGGAGAAATAGCAATTTCAAACCATCATGTTCTGATTATGGAATATATTATCCCAAATTGAATCAGAATTATGGTGGCTATGAAATTGTTGAAATACTTCGGATCGGGGAGTAAAAGCCGGCACGGATCATCCTGAGCAAAATTATTCTCGTGACTCGAAGTAAATGCAGTGTGCCGGACAAACATTGTCGGCGCAGGCTGGAATAAGCCCCTGATCGACTCGATGGTGACAGAGATTGCACTTGTTGGCGATGCTTTGGTCGTCGTCAAATGCGATAGCATCGTAGGGGCAGGCGTCAATACAGGCCTGGCATCCGGTGCACAGATTGTAATCCATGACCACAATGCCGTCATCGCGCTTGTTGATCGCCTCCTCCGGGCAGACATCGGCACAGGGGGGATCATCGCAGTGTCGGCACAGGTTCACCTGGAAGACAAACTCCGGCTTGTCATCTATCAGCCGGGGGCCATCCTCCGCAACATATATTAGTTTGACGCCGTCGGCCGCCCCATTTTCCTGTTTGCAGGCCACTTCACAGGTTTTGCAACCCCAGC
>JAIVWA010000382.1:0-5080 GCA_049190255.1 Gammaproteobacteria bacterium
GTTGGCCGGTTTGCCGGTTAGCCGGTTTAGCCCGTTAAAATAAGGAATACGTCAGGGTTTTTAGCCGGCCAACCGGCCCACGGGCTCAACGGGCTCAACGGGCTAAACGGACTCAACGGGCTCAACGGGCTAAACCTTCGCAAGGCCTTTAAATGAGAAATTTTGGGGGAAGAGCAGAGAGATGACTACTCCAAAGATAATCGCCATCTACGGTAGTCCTCGCCGGAACGGCAATACTGCGACATTGCTGCAAAAAGCAGTTGAAGGCGCCAGAGACGGCGGTGCCGAGGTTGAAGAAATCGTTTTAAGAGATCTGAAGATGTCACCCTGCCTTGAAATATATGGCTGCAAGAATGCCGGGGAGTGCCAATTAAAGGATGACTTTCAAACCGCGCGGGACCAGATCCTGGCATCCCAGGGATTAATGCTGGCCTCACCGGTCTTTTTTTATACCGTCAGTGCCCACACCAAAATCCTCATGGATCGGTTTCAATCCCTCTGGGTTAAAAAATACTGGATTGACGAAACGCGCAAGGGCCAACCCAACACCCAGCGAAAAGGTCTTTTTATTGCGGTGGGCGCCACTAAAGGGAAAAAGCTCTTTGACGGCATCCTTCTCAGCCTTAAGTATTTCTTTGATGTGATTGATATGGAACTGTGGAAAGCGTTGCTCTACCGGGGTCTTGACTTTGAGGGCGATGTGCTTAAGTTTCCCGAATATGTTGATGAAGCCTACGAGGCGGGAAAGGAGTTTGCGAACGCCATAAAAGCCGAACCTAATGAATAGAGGTAGTTACAGGCTTCCTCGTCGTCGTTCTCGTCCTCGTCCTCGTTCTCTCCTTCGTCCCTTATACAACGCTGATTTCGAGGACGAGCACGAGGACGAGGACGAGTACGAAAAGAATCAGATGGAAGCGCATGCGTACGCCTTGCACCTTCAACCCTAGACCCTATACCTTTTACCCTAAGCCATGGAGCTTAAATGAACCTTGATTTTGAACCCATCAGTCTTGAAAAACAGGAAGACTATTTGAAAATTCTTGCCCGATGCCCCCAGGTGGCTTCGGATTACAGTTTCATGAATCTTTGGGCCTGGGCCGAAGATTACGGCCTGAGCTGGGCCTGGAATGATGATTGCGTCTGGATCCGGCAAAGCCGGCCCGAAGTTTTATACTGGGCGCCGGTAGGCCCCTGGTACGATATCGATTGGGCCGCGCGGCTGGTAGAGGCGTCCAACGGACCCACCATATTTATCCGGATTCCGGATAAGCTGGTCGAACACTGGCAGACAACATTCAAAGATCGGGCAACTTTTGAGGAAGAGCGGGGTCATTGGGATTATGTTTACTCTGTAAGTGATCTCAGCGATCTGAAGGGTAACCGCTTCCATAAAAAGAAAAATCTGCTAAACCAGTTTGTCAAAAAATACGAGTATACCTATGTTCCGTTTGAACCGCAATTAATCGACCAGGCCAAGGCCATGCAGGAGGACTGGTGTACCTGGCGTGACTGTGAGTCCTCCGATGTCCTTTCGGCGGAAAATCGGGCGGTTTACAGGGTTCTCGAGAACTGGGAACAGCTAAACGGCACGCTGGGAGGCGCCATTATGGTGGACGGCACCATGGTGGCATATACGGTTGCCGAGGCATTAACCCCGCAAAGCGTTGTCATCCATTTTGAAAAAGGCGATACCCAATACAAAGGGGTTTACCAGGCCATCAATCAAATGTTTATTGCCCATTCGGCTCAAAATTTTCTAACGGTCAACCGCGAACAGGATTTAAACGACGAGGGTCTTCGCAAGGCCAAATTGTCTTATCAGCCAGTGGAATTTGTGCGCAAATATCGTGTGACGTTTGTGGGGTCTTTGAACGGATGACGCGATGGCCGGCGAAACAGTTTGTTGTGTTGCGCCTGCCAGACGTTTTTTAGTCGCAACAGGTTTTAGAAACTCTGTGAGGGTATCCGGTGATACGGCCCTCGGCACGATTTAATTTCTTTTCACATGTCGGGAATATTCCAGCGGCCTGTCTGATTCCAGGGGGGCACCTGATTCCAACCGGGCTATGTTAGCTCTGATTGCATCTATTTCGGCCTCAAGGGCCTCCTTGGCGGAGCGATGTTGGGCAATCTTCTTCTGCTCAATAATGTGACGGGATTCCATCACCTTCAACTGATCTTGAAGTTGCCTGATGGACTCCGCTTTAAGTTGCGAATTTAACCGCTCCATCAGATGGGAATGCCTGCCCTCCGGGTCTGCCAAAAAATACCAGGTCTTGGTTTTGTGACTGTACCATGCCTCCCCGGAAACATGTTTGCCCTTTAACCGTACGCCGGCTTTCCAGATTCTGAAATCCCCTTCCTGCTTGGCAACTCCTTGGATGCGGGCCTGTCTGCGTCGGCCATCTTCACATTGGACCATCTGTTTTTCCATTGGAATTCTCCCGCTGATTTAAAAAAGCTATTCCTGGCGTTGATTTTAAATATAGTATCTTAGGTGTATTTTTTTTGCATTTTATGGCAAAACCTTTACGCCACCAAGACACAAAGACGCAAAGATGAATATTAACCAAAAAGTTTCGCGTTTCCCTTTGTGTCTTGGTGCCTTTGTGGCAATTTGTTCTCCGCCTGCGGCGGATCCGGGTTAGGGAATTCGTCCTGATAGGGTGTTTCAAGACTGTGTTATTATCAATAATAATCATTTTGAAAGGAGGATGTCACGATGGCCGATGGTGTTGTAAAGTGGTTTAACAGCCGAAAAGGCTACGGCTTTATTGAACAGGAAGATGGACCGGATGTATTTGTTCATCATTCTGGAATCAATTCAGACGGGTTCAAAGCTCTTAATGAAGGCGACCGAGTTACCTTTGACATAGAGGAAGGTCAAAAAGGTCCTTCGGCAGTAAATGTTACCGTAACTTAAACACCGATTTTCGCGCAATGAAAAATCATGCTCAACAACTAATCTTGAGCGATTAAGTAAGTATATAATCTCTATAATATCAGAGAGTTACAGATATAGTTTTATTTTTTACAATGAAAAAACTTATATAACATGACGGTTAAAAGGTCACTGTTCTATTGTTAAAATTGTTTCATTTAAATTAATGATTGGTTCTATCAAATAAGATAATCAACCATATTATGTATTATAACAGTAGGATATCATATAGACAACAATTATTTCGGTTGCGCATTATCGGATGCTTATATTGTTTTAACAATTTATATCTTGACATATTAAGCGTCATAATATATAAGCTTTTCATGCGAGATAAAAATTATTTCCTACGCCCTGTACATGAATGGCAGCGACGCTACGAAGCTCTGCGGGCTTCCTTTGTTGAGCGCTTGCCGGCGAAAGTTGTCGCTGAACGTTTCGACTACTCCCCAAGCTATATCCATCTTCTCCGGCATCAGTTCGTTCACGAAAAAATCGACTTCTCTGAACCGGTAGCTGAAGGCAAAGTCGCCCGACATCGGGTGGATTCCAAGATCCGGTTAAAGATCTGCAACTTCAGAGAACACCGTCTGTCGGCCGGTGAGATCACACAACTGTTATCCGAGGAAGGTGTGGAACTCTCCGTTCGTACCGTTGAGCGTGTATTGGCCGAAGAGGGATTCCCAAAACTTCCACGCCGCAGTCGACTCAAGCTTGGCCTTACCGTAAAGGGCGCCAAGGTCCCGGCCGTATCGCAGGCCATTACAATAGGTGAGAGTGAACAAAAACCCTTTGACTGTGACTCGGCCGGTGTTTTTCTTTTCGCTCCTTTTTTAGAGAAATTAAACATCAGCAATATTGTAAAAAGCGCCGGATTGCCGGGAACAAAGATGATTCCGGCCATCAGCTACTTTCTATCATTTTTGGCCCTTAAACTCATCGGCACCGAACGTTATGCACACATGGGCGACCATGGCTTTGATGCGGGTTTAGGGCATTTTGCCGGACTCAATGTCTTGCCCAAATGCACCGCCATGTCTACCTATTCTTACAGCTTGGATTCCGTGCATCTATTACGCCTTCAAAAAGCCTTTGTGGCACAAGCCCATAAACTTCGCTTATATGACAGCAGTATTATCAACCTGGACTTTCATACGATACCTCATTTTGGTGATGAATCTGTGTTGCAAAAGCACTGGGCCGGGGCACGAAATAAAAAGATGAAAGGAGCCCTGACCCTGTTTGCCCAGGATGCCTCCTCAAAACTTATCCTCTATACAGCTGCAGACATTCAGCGTGATGAGTCCGATGATCAGGTATTAGCTTTTTTGTCTTTCTGGAAAAGCATCCGCCGGGGTATCAAACCCACTTTCATCTTTGACTCTAAATTTACAACCTATGAGAAACTTTCCCAGCTCAATGCGTTAGGCATAAAGTTTATCACTCTGCGACGCCGCGGAAAAAAATTGATCGATCAGGTAAATAATCTGCGATCATGGAAACGTATCAATATCCCTCATGCGAAAAGAAAGTACCCCAACCCGCTGGTGCACGAATCATTCATAGAGCTTAGAGATTATGAGGGAGAGCTGCGCCAGGTTATTGTTCGGGGCAATGGCCACGAAAAGCCGGCATTTCTCATCTCAAATGATTTCGATACCACAGTAGAATTACTAGTTGGCAACTACTCCCGACGATGGCGTGTGGAAAATGTCATCTCTGAAGCGGTCAAATTTTTCAACCTCAATGTTCTTTCTTCTCCGATTCTTGTTAAAGTTCACTTTGATGTTGTCATGACGATGATTGCCGATACGCTATACAGTATGCTGGCCCAAAAGTTGCGTGGTTTTCAAGATTGCGATGCGCCAAAGATCTTCCGTCATTTCGTCAAAGGCAAGGCAAATATAGCTATTAAAAATGAAAAACTAACCGTCACGTATCCACGGAGGGCACACAATCCAATACTAAGGGCTGTGCCCTGGCATAGGCTGCCAAAATCAATTTCCTGGCTGGATTCCGTAAATCTTAATCTCAAATTTAGATAAATCTAAGCCGAAAATCTTATATCGTTATGACGGTTAAAACTAGCGCGAAAATCGGTGTTAAATGAATATTGGTTTGTTGCCATTTTCGTTTACC
>JAIVWA010000383.1:0-5068 GCA_049190255.1 Gammaproteobacteria bacterium
GTTTCTTTTAAGATTAAACTGGCCGCTTTTCAGACCAGCGACGGAGCGGAACACCTGAAACCGTTAGGTCTTTACAGCATGTTGTCAGCAACAAACCTAATAAGGACCTAAACATAGGAGTCCACCATGTTGGGATATGTTATCATTTTTGGGCTACTGATCGGGGCATGCTACTGGATCATAAATCCGCTGCTTCGGGAAGACGGTGGCCAAAACGGCTTCACACCGAAACCGGAGGATATCCTGGAAAAGTTAAAGAACAAAAAAGAGGGCGCTTATGCCACCATCCGAGAGCTGGAATTTGATTTAAGCATGGGCAAATTGTCTGAAGAAGATTTTCAAATTCTTAAGCGGCAATACGTACAGGAAGCCGTCGGCTATATGAAAGCAATGGATAAATTAAAATCGCCGCCGGCAACGATTTCAAAACATACGGATACGGACCTTGAGGAAGAAATCGAGCCAGAAGATACGGCGAGCCGCACACATGAATCAACCAAAGGAAAATACATATACTGCACTTCTTGTGGCCGGAAGGCTGCTGTTGAGCGTCGATTCTGTGCCGCTTGCGGATCAAATTTACACAAACACCGCAAAAGTGAATCCAGTATCGGAGATACAGGAGAGGAGACGATGGAAAATTGAAAAAAAGAATAAAGTATAAACCGATTATCATTTCTGCCGTTGTTGTGATGGTTATCGGATATCTGATTTATACCGGTCTGCGGGATACCATGATTTTTTACTTAACGGTTTCTGAAGTGTTGGCAAAACCGCCGGAGGATTTGACGGAAACCCAGAAGGTTGGGGGCATAGTGACCGCCGGGTCGGTTCAATGGGATCCGAAGACGCTAAAGCTGTCTTTTAAATTAGAAGACCAACAGGCCAATCTAATCGTCAATTACTCTGGCGTTGTGCCGGATTCCTTTAAACCCGGAACGGAGGTAATCGTCGAAGGGACTTACCGCGGAGATGGTAACTTTTGGGCGAAGACAATCATGCCGAAATGTGCCTCAAAATACGAATAAGGGTCTAAGGCAAAGTGGGGTATGAATCAAGACTGTTGGTTATTGGAATATCCGTGGTAATTGGAAAAGAACAAGAACTGGAGTGATGGAGTACTGGAGTGTTGGGTTTAAAAGCGGAAATAGATCTGATTTTTACTGGTTATGCGAGATCCAACATGGTTTATATTTTTCCATTATATCAACCATTCATCAATCCATTACTCCATCACTCCAATACTCCAGGTACTATTAACCACCTCCTTTGATAAAGAGGGGATGACTGCCGTTTACCAACGGCGGTGATTTACACTCGGCAAAGAGGAGTGCTGCCGGTTATGAATTCAGAACACTATATTGAGGCCAGGGGATTGAATAAAAAATTCGGTTATAAAACCGCTCTGCGGAACGTTGATATTTTTTTGAAGGAAGGTGATTCCCTGGCCCTTTTCGGTCCCAACGGAGCCGGCAAATCGACCTTGATTCAAGTTCTGTGCTCCCTGCTGCAACCGACTTCGGGCAGCGTTAGGATTGCCGGATATGAAGCGCGACGTGATCGCGAAGCGCTGCATCAAATTATTGGTCTCATCGGTCATCAGACGTTTCTATATCCGCACCTAACCGCTTATGAAAATCTTAAATTCTACGGAGCCATGTACGGAGTGGCCCGAATTAATGTCCGGATTGCAGAAGTTCTGGATCGCGTTGGATTGAGTGACTACAGAAATGACACCGTTCAAAACTTTTCACGCGGTATGCAACAGCGTCTTTCAATTGGACGGGCCATTATGCACGATCCGATGATAATGTTTTTGGACGAACCTTTTACCGGCCTGGACCAGCAGGGCAGTGAGGATTTTATAAAATTGATTTTGCAATTTCGCGATCAAGGCAAAACCGTGATCATGGCATCGCATCAATTACAATTGGGCTTAGAACTGTGCGACCGGGCAGCGATACTAAAATCAGGTAGGATTGTGTACCTGCAGGATGTCGCCCACATCTCGCAAAATGATTTTAAACAGATCTATTCCCAACAAGTCGGCGAAAATGCGCCGCGGTTAAAGGTGGCCTGATGAATTTTGTCCATAAACTAGGGGCCATTATTTGGAAAGATTTTATTTCCGAGTTCAGAACCAAGGAGATGATTCTTTCCATGTGTCTATTTTCTTTTTTGATCCTTATCATTTTTAACTTCGCCTTTGGTTCATCACTCAAGTTTGACCGGGGGATGGTTGCAGGGATTCTCTGGGTTGCGTTTGTCTTCTCCGGGTTAACGGGACTCGGCCGGTCTTTTAGCATGGAGCGGGATAGAGGGACGCTTCAGGGCCTCATTTTATGTCCGGTCAGCCCCTGGACAATTTTTCTGGCAAAACTCATTGGTGTATTCTTATTTACAACCGTTATGGAAATTATTACTGTTTTTATTTTTTCGATTCTATATAACACCACCATTCTTCCCTTTCTCGTTCCGCTGGGGCTGATTACTTTCCTGGGAACCTTGGGATTTACGGCTATCGGGACCATTTTTTCCGCTATTTCAGCAACCGCAAAATCCAGAGATGTCCTTCTGTCGATTCTTTTTTTTCCGATTTCGGTTCCCGTGATTATTGCTTCGGTTAAGGCCACCGGGATAATCTTAAACGGCCAATCTCTTCAGATGGTATTTCCCTGGCTAAAAATCCTGATCGCTTTTGATCTTATTTTTCTTCTCGTTTCGTATTTAACGTTTGAGTATATCATGGAGGAATAATCTTGAAGCGCATGCAAACTCTTTTGATACCTTTTCAGCTTCTAACCTATGTGTTGATGCTGCTCGCGCTGTATACTATCTTTATCTATGCGCCCGTTGAAAAAACAATGGGCGTCATTCAAAAAATATTCTATATCCATGTCCCCTCCGCTTTTCTGGCATATTTGGCCTTTTTTATCACTTTCATAGCCAGCATCTTCTATTTATACCGCAAGGATCCCAAGTGGGATACCGTTGCTCATTGTGCGGTTGAAACAGGGGTCATATTTTGTACCATCGTATTGATCACCGGCCCCATTTGGGCCAAACCTATTTGGAATGTTTGGTGGACATGGGACCCGCGGTTAACGACGACTTTGATTTTATGGTTTACTTATGTTGCTTATCTGATGCTGCGAAGGTCGGTAAAAGAAAACCAGCGGGCGAATCTAGCGGCCGTCTTCGGTATCATCGGTTTTATTAACGTCCCGATTACATTTTTCTCCATCAGATTGTGGCGAACGATCCACCCGGTCGTTATCACCAGCCGAGGCCTCAACATGTCCTGGCCGATGAAATTCTCTTTAATAATCACGTTTATCGCTTTCTGTTTTTTGTTTTTCTCTCTGCTTATAAGCAGAATTAGATTAGAGCGGTTAAAGATGAATATCGAGGAAATCAAAGAAATCATGGACGACATGAAAGGAATTTATAATGGACAATAGTATCTATCTTTTTGCGGCCTTCAGCATAACCTGGTCAATTATTTTTATATACATTTTCAGACTCTTCCGGAGTCAAAAGGCCCTTAACCATCAAATATATGAAATCAGAAAAACGTTGCAGAAAAATATCGAATTAGACGACAAAAACAGAATGCCTAAAATGCACTAAAGTGCCTAAAATGCCTAAAATTATGGAACCAAAAATATTTTTTCGAAAATCAGCCTTAGCAATTGCGGCGCTTGTCATCGTCGGCTTTTTGGGACTTTTAGTATGGGGCATGCTGAACAAGCAACCCATAACCGGCCTCAGTGGCATCACCATGGTAAATCGGCCGGCACCTGACTTCATCCTGATGACCTTCAAGGGAACCACGATTTCCCTGGCCGACCTGAGGGGCAAGCCGGTAGTCATAAATTTCTGGGCCTCCTGGTGCCCTCCCTGCCGGGTTGAAGCATCGCTTATAGAGAGAACCTGGCGAGCGTATAAAAATCGGGGTCTGATTTTTCTGGGGGTAAATATCCAGGATCGGAAGCAAGATGCCCTGAACTATATCCGGGAGTTCGCTATCACCTATCCCAACGGACCGGACCCGACCGGAGAGATCAGCATCGACTACGGAGTTTCAGGCCTTCCGGTTACTTTCTTCGTTTCCAGAGATGGGGAGATCGTTCGCCGCTGGGTTGGCGCCATAGAGAGAAGCGTGCTTATCAGTTCAATCGAGGAAATCATGCCATGACGGAGATACAGATTTTACTGACCAACTGGATGAATGCTTTGGCCGTCTTGCTCCCCTTTGGGTATTCTTTCGGGGCCGGGATGGTGTCAACCGTTAATCCGTGCGGTTTTTCCATGCTGCCGGCTTATCTATCTATTTATCTGGGTGAGCGGGATGACGGCCCGGCTTCCAGGAATTTTGTACGCAGGGGTGGCAAAGCGCTGCTTATCGGAACAGCGGTGACCTTAGGATTCACGGTCCTTTTTTCCATTTTCGGTGTGATACTCTGGGCCGGGGGATATTTTCTCATGCAGTATCTGCCCTGGCTCGGTTTGTTGGTCGGGGCTGTCCTGGCTTGTCTCGGCCTGTTTCTGCTGGCCGGGAAATCGGTCCATGCGGCACTGCCGGCCCGCCTTGCGAACATGATTGGCAGTCCCGAATCGCAAGGGGTCAAAACCTACTTTCTTTTTGGTATCGGATACGGGATGGCTTCTTTGGGTTGCACGCTGCCCATATTTCTGGTGGTGGTAGGAAGCGCCATTAAGTCCCAGGGCTTTTCAAACGGTCTTTTTCAATTCTTCAGCTATTCATTGGGAATGGGAGCCGTGCTGACATCACTGGCCTTAAGTCTGGCTGTCTTCAAAGGAGGGCTGGCGATTTATTTGCGCCGTGTCTTGCCCTACATGGGGAGAATTGCAGGCGCCCTGTTGCTGGTATCCGGATCTTACCAGATGTACTATTGGTTAACCAAAGGAGGATTGCTCTTATAGTAACAGATTGAACGTCGAACATCGAACATCCAACATCGAACGCCGAATATTGATGACGCTACGCTTTGTCTATTTTAAAACAAGCGAACCGCAGCTTGCGACGAGCCGTTCGGCCCTGAGC
>JAIVWA010000384.1:0-5059 GCA_049190255.1 Gammaproteobacteria bacterium
GCTGACACCTGAAACCTTTCCAGCCCTGACACCTGAAACCAGCCGATCATCTCTGACCTGGACCAGAAAACCAGGTTTTCGATTTGGAATAATTGGAATAAAAGGAAGCATATGTCCACCTACTCCGGCAAACTTCTTCGGATAAACCTCAGCGATACGACATCTAGCGAGGAAGAAATCCCCACTCAATTTTATAAGAGATTTATTTCGGCACGGGGACTGGGGGCTAAATACCTTTATGATGAACTCAATCCAAACATTGACCCTCTGTCTCCGGATAACAAACTGCTGCTGCTCATCGGGGTATTGGGAGGTACCGGTCTCCAGGGTTTTTCCAAATGGGCCGTAATGTCTAAAAGCCCTTTAACCGGCACTATCTTTCGATCTGTTACAGGTGGAAATTTCGGTGTGTGGATGAAACATGCCGGCTATGACCTGATCATTATCGAAGGCCAGGCAGCAAAACCATCTTATGTCCATATTGATGAGCAGGGTGTTCATTTTCTGGGAGCAAAAAATCTTTTGGGTCTGGACTATCGCCGGCTCCAGGAAAGACTAAAAGAAACACATGGTGCCCGGACCGAATCGGCCTGCATTGGAATTGCCGGAGAAAACCTGGTCCGCTATGCCGTCATTCATTCCGGAGAACGCACGGCCTCAAGGGGGGGGATGGGAACCGTGATGGGCTCCAAGAACCTGAAAGCCGTATCGATCAATGTGCCGATTCAAAAGCCGGCCCCCTTCGACCCTGCAACCTTCAAGGGGCTGATCAAAACCCAGGTAAACATCTTGAAGGGGCACCCCCGCAAACAAACCATGAACACTCTGGGGACACCGTACATTACGAAAATTGTAAACATGATGGGCATCCTGCCCACAAAAAACTACCAGGAAGGAAGCATCCCGACCATCGAAGACCTATCCGGCGACAAGTTTTTTGAATTAAAAAAGGGCCGGGCCGGGTGTTACGCCTGTATGACCCGCTGCGGCGGTATGCGGGATGTCACGCTGGGGCCCTTTGGCGGCTCTCAAATCGACGGCCCGGAATACGAAACTATTTTTGCGTTCGGCCCCCTGCTCGGTCTCACCGATCGGCAGTTCGTGATCGATGCCAACGCCCTGTGCGACGTATACGGTATCGATACGATCAGCACCGGAGTGTGCATCGCCTTTGCCTGCGAATTGTTCACCAGGGGCATAATTTCATCGGCCGATACGGGCGGTTTAAAACTCACCTGGGGCAACAAGGAAGCAATTTTTTCTTTGATTGAACAGATCGGCAAAAGAGAGGGCTTCGGCCGTCTGCTGGGAGAGGGGGTCAAAAAGGCCGCCGCACAATTGGGAAGCGGCGCCGACGCTTTTGCCATGCATATCAAAGGCCTGGAGCTTCCGGGATATGAGCCGCGCGGGGTCAAAGGGTATGCCCTCAGCATGGCCACTTCAAACATCGGCGGCAGCCACATGTACGGCCGCCCGCGGGAGGAATTTTCTGGCCAGGCGGATCCTCTGGCAGAGACCGGCAAAGGCGATTTAATTGCCCGGGTTCAAAAGGAGCAGGCCCTCGAGGATTCCCTTATCGCCTGCACCTTTGGCAATACAGGGTTAGACACCGCCATGTATGCCCGGCTTCTTCTTGCGGCCACCGGCATCGACGATTTTGGGGATGCCGCGAATTTGCTTAAAATCGGAGAACGCATCGTCTGCATCGAACGCTGTTTCAACGCCCGCGAGGGGTTTGACCGCAAAGACGATACGCTGCCCGAACGCATGCTCACTGAGCCTTTACAGCAGGCCGGACCGGCCACCGATCAGATGGTCGGCAATCTGGCGCATTTGCTGGACGAATACTACCAGGCCCTGGGTTACACCGCAGAAGGCATCCCCGGCATCGATCGGCTGCAAGAGCTGGATCTGCCGGAGGCGATTGAAGATATTAACTAATAACGAATAACAGATAACTCCCAATTGGTTTTTAACTCAATTGGGGTATAAGTGTGTCAACCCACAGAAAGGAGAATAAAATGAAAGTTTATGATGTAGTGCCCGGTTTGGAATTTGACCCCGAGAGGGATTTCGAGCAATCACCGGCCTGGTTTTTGGACGCCACCCATTCCGTGCCGCCCTGGACACCGATGTTCGGTTGGTTCTGGATAAATTTCTGTCGACACGGCATGCAGTACGGGGCCGAGAAATTGAGCCTGCCAACTGTAAAAGGGTGGGACTGGCGATTTATGAATGGCGGTGGTTACCTGACACTGCTGCTGGTGAAGTCGGAAGAGGAAAAACAGCGCAGAGAAGGACGATTTCGCAAAGCAATCCTGCCTTTCATACAGGACTATGACGGTTTGTGGAAAGGTTTTATTGACGAGATTTTAGGGCGTTATGAGAGCCTCAAAGCCCTGGATCTTGATGAAGCCACCAACATAGAACTGCTGGACAATTTTGAAGAGACCATCAACACTTGCCGCCGCATGTGGGAAATTCACATGTACATGATGTACGGAACTTACACGGCCTATATTCTGTTTGAAAATATGTGCCGGGAGCTGGCCGGTATCGATGACACTTCCCCGCTTTTCCACAATCTGGTCTCCGGCTTTGACAACAAGGTCTTTCAGGTCGATCGCCGCCTGTGGGAATTTTCCAAACGTGCCCAGGAAGATGGTCTGGCGGATGTATTTCTTCAAAACGAACCCGCCAATATCGCGGCTGCTTTGGCGTCGACGGAGAAGGGCAAGGCGTTTCTGAAGGACTTCATGGATTTTATGAATGAAGACGGCTGGCGCATGCAGCGCATGTCGGAAATAAATCTGCCGACCTGGGTCGAGGACCCCACACCGGCGCTGGGCAATGTCAAGCAGTTCCTCTCAAAAGGCGGGGGTTTCGACCTCGACGAGAAGCGTCAGAAGAATGCCGCAAAACGGGAAGCAGCCGAAAAAGAGGTGCTCGCAAAGGTCCCCCAGGAGCAAAAAGGCTGGTTCGAGCAATTGATGCGCCTGGCCCAAAAATGCGGTGTTTTCAGTGAAGAACACGACCATTACCTGGATCTGTACACCCATGCCGTAATGCGGCGAAGCGCCCTTGGCCTGGGCAGGCGGTGGGTCCAAGAAGGCGCCATCGATGATGCTGAAGACATGTTTTTCCTGATACCCGACGAAATCCGGCGGGCCGGTCTCGCTCCAGACCAGTTTGACATGCGCTACATCGTCGATCGCAGAAAGGCGGAGTGGGAAGAATGGAAAAAGACCCCCAATCCGCCTGCCCTGTTAAAGGAAGGATTCGATATGGATCAGGCCATGGGCGTACTGGTGCAGTCCAATGACCCCATCGCCCTCAAGGTGGTCGTCGGCGCCATGCCGGAGGTGCGCCCCGAACTCAAAGCCGATCTTTATGGAACCTGCGGGTCCCCCGGTGTGGCCGAAGGCCCGGCGCGGGTGATCATGACCGAAGATGAGCTCCACCTGATAAAGGAGGGGGACATTCTGGTGGCAGCCACTACATCGCCGAGCTGGACGCCCATTTTTTCCTTGATCAAGGGTGTGATCGTGGATCGTGGCGCCAGCCTTTCCCATGCCGCCATTGTCGGCCGGGAGTATGGCATCCCGGTGGTTATGAACGTCTTCGAAGGCACCCAGAAGATCAAATCCGGCCAACGGGTTAAAGTGGATGCCAATCTGGGGACGGTATACATTTTGGACAAGTAAAGATCCGGGTCCAGCTTCCGGCCCGTAGGGCCTACAGCCCGGAGGGAGGACCAGGTTTTCGATTTTGAATAAACCTCAATCAACGTTGCAACATTAAGGTAAAGGTTAAACGGCGGGCAGGAGAGCCCCCTGAAGATAACATCGGGGCTCTCTTTGCCGGTAGCGAAAGGAAACGTCACCATGGCAGAAAAATGGATTTACTGGTTCGATGAGCTGCGCAGCGAGCACAACGACATGGTGGGAAAAAAATGCGCCAATCTGGGTGAAATGGTTCACCTGGGAATGCGGGTCCCACCGGGATTTGCGATATCGGTCGACGGTTACGAACAATTTATGGAAGCAACCGGGGCGGGCGCTGAAATACGGGAATATGTGCAGAAAAACCAGAATGAATTGATAAACAAAGTTGAAAAGCAGATCGAAGCCAGCCGCTTTATCCGGGGCCTCATCGAGTCCAAGCCGATGCCCGCCGATATGGCGCATGAGCTCTGGAACCACTATGGCCGGCTGTGTGAGCAAACCAGCTGTGAAGATGTACCGGTGGCCACCCGCTCCAGCGGGTCGGTCAGTATGCCGGGCCAGATGGAAACCTATTTGAATGTGCGCGGAAAAAAAGATCTCGTCGATAAGGTGATCCGGGTCTGGGGCAGTGCCTTTACAACCCGGGCCATCGCCTTTCGCCTGGAAAAGGGTATGGCGCTGGACAAGGCCCCGATCGGGGTGGCGGTCTTGAAAATGATCGACGCCCGCTGTGCCGGGGTCACGCTGACGGTGCTGCCTGTCACCGGGGACCTGTCCAAAATAGTGGTGGAGGCCAACTGGGGCCTGGGCGAAAGCGTTGTCAGCGGTGAAGTTACGCCGGACAGCTTTGTCGTTGACAAACAAAGCGGTGAAATCGTAAGCACCATTGGCACCAAAACCAAGATGGTCGTTTACAAGGATGCCGGCACCCGCATGGTCAAGGTTCCCGCGGATATGCAGAACCGCGTCTGCCTGGCCCAAGAGGAAATTGAAGAAATCGCGCGGATCGCCAAAATGGTTGAAGCTCATTTTGACACCCCCCAGGACATGGAGTGGGTCTTTGACCCGGACCAGCCCTTTCCGGACAATCTCTACTGGGTTCAAACCAGGCCGGCAAAATTTAGCAAGAAAAAGGAAAACGAAGACGAATACCTGGCTGAGCTCATGACACGGGTGTTCAAAATGTAGAAAAATAATTACTACAGACCTCGTTGAATAGTTTACTGGTTGAATGGTTGATTAGGTAAATTATAGTTATAATTTCAGAATGTTACGATTGTTGAAACATGAAGTGTCCAATTATTTTGCAAATATGGCATAAATCCATTTGAATT
>JAIVWA010000385.1:0-5056 GCA_049190255.1 Gammaproteobacteria bacterium
GCGGGAGATAGCGGGTTTGTTGCCCAGGCTGAAGCCGACGGTGAATTGTTAAACGACGGCGTTTTTGCTGCCGGTGCGGTTACCGGTCCGATGAGCATTGCCGAAAGCATTGCCAGCGCCGGTGAGGCGGTATTGAAAACCCTGACGTATTTAGCCCTAATTGAGCGAAAAACGCTCGATTAGGCGTTAAATGTCATTTGTTAATCGTTATCAGAATTCGATGACGACCTGATTTTATAATTATAGGGAACTATAACCAATAAAAAGGTAAACCCAAGGTTGGCTAAAGTCCTTGAGTCTTGCGATCGTGGAGTACTGGAGTGATGGAGTATTGGAGTGTTGTAAAAAGATATCCACCTTTAAACCATTACTCCAGTACTCCAATACTCCAACACTCCGGAATTAGTTGAAAATGAGAACCAATCGGTGGATTGGCCTTCTTTTCGGGTATAGATCCAATTTAAAATATAAGGGAAGATAGAGTTTGCCGCTGGGCATGTCAAGCTAAAAGGCGCCAAGGGGATGGCTATTGCGACTCTTCCGTTTGTTCGGATGTCAGCCGTGCTTTTTCGGCGCTTTGTCTAGCCGCCTCTGCCTTTTCAGCTGCTGATTTGGCCTCGTCGAAGGATTGTTCGGTTTCTTTTTTCAGCCGTTCAATTTTTTTTCGGAACTGCCTTCTTTTTCGTTTGGTGGAGCTAAGCCGTTTGATGTATTCTTTGTTATAATTGTATTCTTCTTCTGCCTTTTCTTTTGCTTTTTTTGCCTGCTCCTCATCTTGCTTCGCCTTTAATCTGGCTTCCTGTTTCCGGTCAAGTTGTTCCTGCCTTTCAAATTCCCGGCGGATGTTATCTTTTTCGCGCTTAATGGCTTCCAATTCCTCGGGGGTTTTTTCTTTGTAAGTCATAACATTTTCAACTTTGGCGCTATTCGGCGGCGGCTGCTCGGTGATATGCAATACCCCGTTTTCGTCTGTCCAGGTGTAAAGCTTTTGAGCACCAAGGATTGTAGCCGCGAATAAGCTGAATAGTATAATGGCCGCAGCAATAAAATATTTCATCTGGAACCCCGAGGATCGCTAATGGTCTATGCAATGTTTAAAATAGTAGTTGGGAGTTAACGTCTCATTGAGCGGTTTGTGTTCAATGAGACCATACTTTCTTGATTATATTGATATATGTTGTTACTGTCAAATTGTCTGAATACAATTTTAAATTTTAATGATTTCCGATTTAAAATCCGCAATCCCAAATCCCAAATTGCGGCAACCCCAAATCCGAAATCCGATATCCCAAATCGAGGAACCCGCAACACTTATTGACCCCAAAACTTCTGCAATTCTTCAGTAAACTGAGACGGACTCTTTACTTTAATAGGTTTCCATTCTGCGGGCAGGAGCGACCGGTAGCGGTAGGTCCCATAGCGCTGATCAATTAAAAGAACGACTCCCCGGTCGGTTTCGGTGCGAATAACCCGGCCGGCGGCCTGGAGCACCCGGTTGATTCCCGGGTACTGGTAGGCATATTCGAAGCCGGCATTATGAGTGGCGGCAAAATAGTCCCGGATCAATTCCTTTTCGAGGGAAATTCCGGGAAGCCCGACGCCTACGACCACCGCCCCGGACAACCGCTCGCCCACCAGATCGATGCCTTCCCCGAATATACCGCCCATGACTGCAAATCCCAGCAGCGACCGGTGGTTTTCCATCCCAAAGCGGTTGAGAAATTCTTCTCTTTCGAGTTCGCTCATACCGGGTGTCTGGATAATCACTTCGCTGTCCGGGCAATCGGATGAAAAGGTTTCAAATACCATCAGCATATATTCGTATGACGGAAAGAAAATAAGATAGTTGCCTGTTTTTTGACTGACCAGGCTGCAGATTGCCCGGGAAACTTCCTGCTTGGTATTATTCCGATGCCGATAAAGGGTGGATACCGTGTCGTAAACGAAAAGTCTCAGGTTTTCAGCGGGAAAGGGCGAGGGCAAAATGAGACCGCCGGCGCCGGGGTTGCAACCCAGGATTTTTTTGAAATATTGCATGGGAGTCATGGTGGCTGAGAAAAAAACCGCTGCCTGACAGCGGTTCAGGGCGTTGCCCAGCTGGTTAGATGGATCGATGCAAAACAGCTTGAGTTTCAGATCTTTTTTTATTTTTTCAAAACAGGTTACATAACTGTCATCATATTGTTCCGCCACCCTGATAAAACCGGATATCGCAAAAAACAGATCCAGCAATTCTTCGCGAAATGAGGTTTTTACGTTGCGCGACAACCAGCGTTCGCTGATTCTGAGAAATCCTCGCAGCAGGGGAAATAAATCTTCCGGGGCCTGTTTTTCGTGGCGTGTCGGCTCGGATTCCTCACATTTTTTGCGGGCCTTGATCATCCACGAATTGATTTTTCCAAGGCCTTTGTAAACCTGAGGCAGCTCTTTTCGTATGGAGCGCCTTAGATCCAAAAGCGGCTGTTTGTAGATTTCAGCCGAAAACATTTCCCGGGACCGATCCACCAGATTGTGGGCTTCATCGATTAAAAAGGTGTAGGCGCCATTTCCTTCCAGGAAAAAGCGGCGTAAATAGACCCGGGGATCAAAGGCATAGTTGTAATCGCAGACAATGCAATCCGCCCACAGCGACAGTTCAAGAGAAAACTCAAACGGGCACACCTGATGGCGCCGGGCGGTTTCCTGCACGACGGTGCGGGTGAAAGCATCCTGGTCGAAGATTTCATTTACGGCCGCGTTCACCCGGTCAAAATGACCGCGGGCGAATTCACATTCATCCGGACTGCAGGCGCTTTCCGGTTTAAAGCAGATCTTGTCCTTGGCGGTGATGGCCAGAGATTTGAGCTTAAGCCGTCCCTTGCGCAATTCATCCAGCGCCGTTTCCGCTGCCAGGCGGCCGGTGGTGCGGGCCGTCAGGTAAAAGACCTTGGCAGTCAGTCCCTCACCGATGGCTTTCACCGCCGGGAAAATGGCCGCCATGGTTTTGCCGATGCCGGTTGTGGCCTGGACCAGTTGTTGGCTGTCCTGCTTAATGGTTCGATAAACACCGACCGCCATCGCACGCTGCCCCGGGCGATAGCTGGCAAAAGGAAATTCAAGTTGGCGGATGGATTCATCACGCCGAAGCTCCCAGCGGACAACGGTACCGGCCCATTGCAGATAAACGGCCACCAGGTCCTGGAAGAAGGTCTCCAGTTCCGCTACGGTAAAGTGCTTCTTAAAATTGCGTATTTCGCCGGTATCCACCTGAAAATAGGTCAGCTGGGCATCAACATCGCTCAGATTCCGGTCCCTGGCATAAATATAGGCATAGGTTTTTACCTGCCCCCAGTGGATCGGATTTTCATGGCTCTCAAAATAATCCAGACTGCGCGTGGTGGTCTTGATTTCTTCAATCAGCACACCGTCGGATTCTTGATAGACCCCATCGATCCGGCCGCCGAGCATTAATATAAACAGGTCGGTTTCCATCTGATGGGCGACCGCAACTTCGGCCGTATAATTTTCGGGGCGTGATTGCTGGATTTTCTGATGGATTCGAATGGCATCCACCGGACGGGCGGAGGTTAAAAATTCAAATGATAGATCCCCTGAGCGGAGCACATGGGACACCAGGTCTCGAACAGCGATTTTCAGTGTTTTTTTCAAATCAGGTAAAAAATTGCGCAATTTAAGTTAAAGTATTGAAAAAATGTTAATTTTTAGTATGCTTATCTTGACTTTGTCCCCTATTGAGCACATTAGTAGGAAAGCTATAATTCTATTACCATGGAAAATACCTGGTTGTATAGTGCCGGTTTAATTTGAATGATGCAGTTAACCGAGGTCTTATCTATCGGGGGAATAATCGCATGACAGATTCAAATCTGCAGCTTAAAAATAAGGTCATTCCTATAAAAGCTCAGTTCCAGGCCATATTCAAGGATATTATTGGCCACGGCACCGCCATGCGCAAGATATTCAGAATAGTTGAAAAGGTTGCCAAGAGCGACACGACCATCCTGTTGAACGGGGAAACGGGGACTGGAAAAGGCTTAATTGCCAGAGCGATTCATAAAGCCTCTGGTCGAAGCGACCAACCCTTTGTCCAGATTAACTGTGGCGCTACGCCGGAAGGTCTGCTGGAAAGCGAATTTTTCGGATACCGGCGCGGGGCATTCACCGGGGCTACCGCAGACAAAGCGGGTAAATTCGAAATCGCCAAGGGCGGCACCATCTTTTTAGATGAGATCGGTGATATGAGCGCTGATCTGCAGGTGAAAGTATTACGGGTTCTTGAAGAAGGTGAGTTTGAGCGGGTCGGCGGCAACGAAACCATCAAAACCGACGCCAGGATCATTGCCGCCACGCACAGAGACCTGGAAGAAGAAGTGCAAAAGGGAAATTTCCGGGAGGATCTTTTCTACCGTCTTTATGTGATACCGGTCATGCTGCCCACCTTGAAAGAACGCAAGGCCGACATCCCCTATCTGGCTGCTCATTTCATCGAACAATTTGCCGCCAAAAAGGAATCTTCACCGGCGAAGTTTTCCGACGAGGCCATGAAGGTCCTGGTGAATTATTCATGGCCGGGTAACGTGAGGGAGTTGAAGAATTTGATCGAGAGGCTGGTCGTTTTGCACGAAGGCGAGCACATACTGCCCGAGGATCTGCCGGAAAAGATCAGGATCGTGAGCAGCCGGGCGGCCCGGCGCAAGGAAATCAGCAGTGAGGGAATATCATTTAATACAGCGGTCAGCGAGTTTGAGAAGGCCCTTATTATCAGTGCGCTGGATCAAACCAACTGGGTGAAAAATAAGGCGGCCCAGATTCTCAAGATAAAGCGAACCACTCTGGTTGAAAAAATAAAGCGCTATAATCTGGGAAAAGACCCTGAACCAGGTAACTGAATGTCAGAATCCGTTAGTACCTTATATCTGATGTTTTGCGTTTTTATGTCAAAAAACAAAACACAATCAAATCACAATAGCCAAAAGACAAATAACAAACGGTTCGACAAGCCGTTCGACAGGCTCACGGTCCTGAGCAAAGTCGAAGGACTCACCACCCTGAGCCA
>JAIVWA010000386.1:0-5056 GCA_049190255.1 Gammaproteobacteria bacterium
GCATGCCGAGAGGAAAGGGCATCCCCATCAAAAATCCGGCTGGCAGCATTAAAAGGAGGGCCGTAAAATATCGCAGAACCGGAGGAATCCGCAGCAAATAAACGGACAGCAGTTCCAGGCATATTGCCGTAAGGATCAGCACGCCGGTTAAGGTGAGCAGGGCAGGGCGGATATTTCGAACTGATTTGGTGTGTACCCATAAACCTCCCAGGCTGGAAAAGATGAGTATGGCTGAAACAACTAACGTAAAACTGATGAAGGGATCGCCGACAAGTAAAATAAGGCCTTTGATCAAATAGAGCTCGATAAACATAAAACCGGCCCCGATACCCAGAAAATAGGTAATCTGCGAAAGGGTTGGCTTACTTTTTTTTCGGGTGATGAGGACAAGGGGAATAAACAGCAGGCAAACTGCAAGAAAAAGGGCTTCGACGAACACCATTGAGACCACAATTTCTCCGGACAGCAGCAGGGCGTAAAATCGGCTGCCCAGGGTTTCATAGAGCGTTTTCACCTTCGACCATTTTAAATACCTGCCCGGAAAAGGCCGTCTATCCGACTGCGGCTTTACGTCCAGCAGATACTTACTGAAAAAATCATTGTGCCGGCCCGACTCGTAGGCTGCCGCCAGCTGGTTGATCTTTTGAAAGTGATAAGGTTTTTCGAATACATGAAATTTATTGGCCATATCCCGGCTGATCCCCTCCAAAAATACCAGATCGAAGTTTCTGTGCCGCGCGAATTCAATAAGGCTTTGATCGTTTACAGGCTTTTTTGAGATCAGCAGGGTGAAGGTGTCAAAGTTGCGCAGAAGGGCCAGATGGTCCCGGGGACGATTAACCGCCATCCTTTCCAGTGCTTCGTAAGCTGTGCTCCAGAGTCGAAGAGAATCAGACGGCGGTAAAAGAAGTTTGCGTGAGACAATAATCGTGCCGCTAGCTGTCAGATGCTTCCAATAGTCAACAAAAGCCTCAATGGTGAAAATATACTCCTGGTTGAGAGCGGCGGCGCCCGGAATAGATGCGCCCCAGTTTTCAACATGAATGATATCGTAGCGGTGCGTGCTTTGCGACAGAAACGCTCTCGGGTTCCGGTTGATCACCGGAAGTTCATATTGACGGCGCAGCATTTCGGCAACATAGGGGTTTTGCTCGACAATGGATATCTGACCCGCGCCGGAGGCCAAAGCGGTGGGCACCGCAGAGCCGCCGCCCTGCTCAATCAGCAAAACCCTTTCAGGATGCTGTGTCTGGAAATAACCGGAGTAAGAAAGCATAAACCTTGCAAAATCGGTATCATTTTTTTCTTTAAGATCATACAGCACCAGCGGGCTGTCACCGTCTCGGTAGATAACATGCTGTCCGGGAAGTGTCCGGGTATATTTCAGACTTAAGCCGGGGGCAAACCGCACGTAGGGTGTTTTGACACGATCTATCCTGCCTCTCACGCTGGTTTTCGTTTCGATTATCTTTGTTTCGGGAAATTGAAGAACCTGACCGAGCGCTTTGTAGGGCGAGGGCGCTACCCGAATTATTTCAACGGTCGAAATTAGGGAGATAATTCCAAAAATAATGATCCCCGCACTGCAAATGAGCACCATGCTATGCAGGAACGGGTGGCCCGGGAGGTTCTCGTTTTTTCTCAATGATTTTAGTGCTGAAAGTATGGCCGGAATCAAAGCCGCCGCGCTTGAAAGAATTATGAGTTTTCCTTCTGCCAGAAAAGGAAGTATCAAAACCGGGGCTGTCGCGCCCAGCGCGGAGCCTGCCATGGATGCAAAATAGACCAGGCCGGCTCTTTCCGGTGCCGTGGTGTAACCAATGGATATAATCAACCCCGAAATAAAAAACGGCAGTGACAAAAAGGAATAGGCTGCCAGTAGATAGAGACCCTGGAGTGGTTCCACCGGAAGCCTGAAGTAATCCAGCGGCATGCGATTCAGTGATAGAAAAGACAAAATTACCGCAGCGGAAAAAAGGCAGAGAAGAACGCAGAGCGAGGTCTGAGAGGCGGGATGCTGCCACCGCCGGCTTTTAGACGCCTCGACCAGACTTAAAAATGTCCCGCTGGCACCGAATCCGAAAAGAGCAATACTGATGACCATAAAGGACAGATGATTCCACTGCCCGATGGCAAACACCCGGGTAAGAAGGACCTCAAAGGCAAGGGTGGCAAAAGATACGAAGAAAATGGAAGTCAGAAGCATGGCTGGTCAGTTGTCCATTGTCAGTTGTCCGTTGTTCCCGATTGGCGGGATTTGGGAAGCGAGCAGCAGAACCGGGGAAAAGAGAACCGAAGAACCGTAGAACCGCAGAATATCGAATGTCGAAGGGTGGTATCGCTGCGCTCTGGCTTTTTAAAAATAAAAGACAGTACGGCTGATTCGATCCTGATATCCAAAGTCATTCTTTGTTTCCTTTTAATAAAATAGACCGTTCGACACAAAAGCTCACGACGGGCAGAATACCTTCCTTCGACATTCTGCGGTTCGACATTCTACGGTTCTCTTTTTTCCGTGGTTCTGCTGTCTTTAGATCACGTCTTCAGCGTGATTCTCTTTTTAGATCCTTCCTTCGACATTCGACCTGCCCGCAATGCCTAGAAACCGGTCCGAGGCGAATTGAATAATCTGATTCATCACACAATGCTTACGCTAACCCAGCGAACACTGCATGGCAGGCGGGCATTCTCTTTTTAGATATTATCCCCTGTTGCCTATCTCCGGTCGCCCCTGAACCCTTGCGGTTGGTGCTATCTCTTTGATGTAGTTTTTAATGCCAATAACGATGGCTTCGCATATGCGCTGCTGGTAGGTGGGATTCACCAGCCGTTTGCATTCCCTGGGATTACTTATAAAAGAGGTTTCAATCAGGATTGCCGGCATCTGGGCACCGAGCAGGACATAAAAAGGCGCCTGTTTGACCCCTTTGTCTTTAATCCGGCTCCAGCGCTTGCGTTTCATATAATTCACCATGGATACCTGAACATTGGCGGCCAGGCGGCTGGATTCGTTGATTTTGGCGTTTTGCATCAAATCAGAAAGTATGGTCTGAAGATCGCTGATGTTCTTGGTTGAGGTTGCATTTTCCAGAGCAGCCACCCGGATGGCCTCATCATCGGTGGCCAGGTTCAAGAAATAGGTCTCAATACCATAGGCCCTGCGATCCCTGTGGGAATTGGCATGGATGGAAATAAATAAATCGGCGTTTTTAGTGTTGGCGATGGCCGTGCGTTCTTCCAGGGTCAGAAACCGGTCGCTATTGCGGGTCAGGATGACTTCATATTTCAATTCTTTTCGAATTAATTTGGCCAGCCGGCGTGCAATTTGAAGTGCGATGCCTTTTTCATGGACCCCTTTGAGATACCCCGGCGCCCCGTAATCCCGGCCCCCATGGCCGGGATCGATGACAATACGCCGGACGCCGAGGGCAAGCTGTTTGGCCAGGGCGCTGGGGGGAAGTTTGCCACCCTTCTTTAAGGTTACGGCGGGTGGACGGGATGCCGGCCTCTTTTGACCGGCCGTACCCCATACATCAATGACAATTCTAAAGGGGTCCTTCAATGAAAAAATTTTGTAGGTTTTAAAAGACTTGATATCCACCACCACCCTCACCGAATCATGGGTGTACTGTCCGGCACGGGCATCACTCAACAGGTCGTCATTGATCGGGATGCTTTTTTTTATGTTCTGACCCAGTCGGCTGTTTTTTAAATCGATGTAAAGTCGCTGGGGTTTGTTAATGGACGGGTCTCTTTTCAGGAGATGATGGGAATATGGGGTTTCGCGGCTGGCATCAATAACAACCCGGGTGTAATTGGGATTGGACCAAAATCGCAAATTGTCGACGGTCCCCCACTTGCCGGAGACAGCGCTGCCTGTTTTGGCAAGCGATTGTTGCCCCCTTGATGGCGTTTTAGCATCATCTGCGATCATCTTTGCCAGGTCATCGCTTAGGCCGTCTGAATTCTTTTTTACCCACCGGGGCATGGCGTCGATGAGCAGCGACGCTTTCACTTGGTAGCGACTGTCCCGGAACTTGGCAACGACCTTCTCGTACATGCTATGAGCGGCACGCAAATCAGATTTTCGTTTTGATTGTCCATAAAGATCGGCATACAGTTTTCCGGTCATAAACAGACTGGCAGCGGCGCGATCACCATCAGGGTCTTGACGGTAAATCGAATAGTATTTTTCTATACATTTCAACCAGTTATCTCGATAAGCCATTTTGCGTGAGCTTTGCCGCAGATTGCTGTAACAGGATTCAGCGTCCAGATACCGATCTTCTGTTATTGGCCGGGATGGTTGCTTGCTTTTGGATCCGGCAGTTTTTTTGCCCGAAATTCCGGATTTTGAAAGCGCGCGAATTTCATCTTCAGCTCTGCCACGGTATTTGCTTTGGGGATAGCGCTTGATGATTCTCTCGAAAATATCACGTGTTTCTTGCTGATCTGATTCTTTCCATGAACGTTTGGCCAGCTCTTTATAAAGCTTGCCGGACATATAAAGGCCGGCCGGCGCCCAGGGGCCGTCAGGATCCAACCGGTAGACGGTTTGGAATTTCTCGATACAGCGCAGCCAGTTGTCGCGGTATTTCATTTTACCGGGCGAGTTACGCAGTTTCTTGTAACAGGATTCGGCATTGAAATAGGCCTCTTTAGCGGTAATTGCTTCGCAAATACTGCTTCCCCAAATTCCCATACCGATACTGATCAACAGGAAAAAAGCTATAGAGATTCTTTTTTGATGCATATTTAAAACAATTAGTATTTTCGAAAGAAATGCCTAATCCGCCGGAGGCGGACTAAAGTGCCTAAAATTAAGGTCCGCCTCCGGCGGATCGATTTTATTAAAAGAAACAAACAAGGATGCTATTATATTCACTTACTGGTTTGTGGTTTTGCGTGCTGAAAAAGCCAGGTGCATATAATAATGACGGAGCGACCTGTCGGGTCGTAGCCGAAGGCGAAGCCTGAAGCGACACCACAATTTTAGGCATTTTAGCGCACTTTAGGCACTTCTTTGTCTCAGAGCCTACAGCTATGAAACTTCATT
>JAIVWA010000387.1:0-5047 GCA_049190255.1 Gammaproteobacteria bacterium
TTTATCTGTTTCACTCAGGTCCTTTGAAGCTTCAGCCAGCGCCATCATTGCTTTAAGCGTATCCACCGTCAAGCCCACCGCTGCGGGTTCTTTGATCTCAGGCGGCTGGGCAACCGGTGTTAAAGGGGTTTGCTGGGCAGTAACGACACTCCATGCCACCACAGCCAAAATGGTTCCTAAAGCCAATGCGAAAATACGCTTAGAAATGATTTCAATAGACATTGTTGAATCCTCCAAATTAAATAGAACCCAAGTAATGATTGGATGTTTACTGATACCCCCCGTCTTTTATCTATACAGTCCGTGCCAAAATCGATGCCCGGAGGATGCCTCTTCGTGGTATTGAGGCATTACAACCACTTTATTTTTTTAAACCAGACAAGAAGCCCGGGCTGCCCAGCCTGCTGCAGCCGCACCAACATCGGGAGTTCCGAGTTCGTACAAATAAAGCCCACCGGCCTGAGCCGTAAGTGCGATCAAAAAAGCAAGAAGAATCCCTGTCCAAGAATACCTGCTCACATAGTTCATAAAAATGGTCCCATTTTCCTACGTGGATAAAAATCCAAAGGCGATTTGAAATCGTGTTTCGCGGAAGATACCATGCAACCATTTCAGATCGTGCACCGATAAAATGACCAATCTGAATCCATTCTCAAGGAGAATGACTCATTGCAGACTAAAAATATGAATAAAATGAGACTTATTGAGAAGCTGGAATTCTGTATGGAATAGATTTGGCTAAAACTACAGTTTTCAAATTCATATCGCAAGGATTTTTTAGAGGTAAAGTGTTATCCCTAACGGCTATCAATTTTTGAAAATTAATGCTGTACTGGCAGCCCATGTCACTTGCAGTTTGTACGATGACAAACACACGCTTGTTTAGCCTCAATACATTGTGGATTTCGTTCCTGATGAAAACATTGGTAAAGATTCACAGGGATTGTGTATTTTACAAACTAATCCACAATAAAAATAAGAATAAATGGTTAAGATTTGCAGAACAAGCCTACCATCCCCGGCCTTTGTAAGTTTCGCCTACCCAATCCACATATTGCCGCAATTTCTTATTGCGTGCCTAAATCGAATCTTTGAAGGTGCGCGAAAATTTGGGGATTGGCAGATGAAATATACAATATTGCGGAATTTCAGTTTTGTGTCTGATCGGCGAGATAATTGATCCATATTACCAAAACCGTAATTTTGGCTCGTTATTCAACCGATCAAAGCGCTCTTGTCTTTTCCAACACCTCCAGGCCGGGGAAAATTTCAGAAAAGATTAACCCTACCCTTCTATGGAATAGGCTGCGTTGGTGTGCCGAGCTGCCTTTGAACCGCCGCGATATTGCCGGTTTTTCTAATTATCGAGTATCAAGTATCGCGTATCCAGTATCGAGCATCCTAAACCACTTTCAAAAATGGCCCCTGCCCTTCCACGACGTCTCCCACATGTGCGGCGGTGTCGATTCCCGCTTCCTTCAAAGCAGTCAGCAAATCATCGCTTTGAGCAGCCGGCACTGAAATTAAGAGCCCTCCCGATGTCTGGGGATCAAAAAGAAGTTCTTCTTCCTCAGCTGAAAGTTTTTTAGCAGTTTCCCAGAAACCGTCAGCCAACTTACGGTTGGGTGGATTGCTGCCGGTAGTTTCCCCCTTCTGATACATTTGCAGTGCATTGGGGTAAAATAAAAGCCGGTCAAAATTCAGATCAATTTGTACGCCGCTGCCTTTGGCCATCTCGAGACTGTGCCCCAGAATACCGAATCCGGTAATATCCGTGCAGGCATGAACTTCAAAATTTAATGCCGCCTCCATCGCTTTTCCGTTCAGGGCGGCGACCTGGGGCAAAATGACTTCCAGCTCAGAGTACGGAAGTTTTCCGGAGCGTCCGGCATTAAATAGGACGCCCGTGCCCAGAGGTTTGGTCAGGATAAGCGCATCCCCTGCCCGGCATCCCTTATTGGTGAGCACCCGGTCGGGATGGACCCTGCCTGTAACCGCCAACCCGTATTTGGGCTCGTTATCATCCACCGAGTGACCGCCCGCAATGGATGCTCCGGCTTCCTTGACTTTGTCACTTCCGCCCCTCAAAATGTCCTTCAGCATACCCATGTCAAGTTTCTTCGAGGGAAACATGACAAGGTTCAAGGCCGTCAGCGGCCTGCCCCCCATAGCATAGACATCGGATAGGGAATTGGCAGCGGCAATCTGCCCAAACCAATAGGGATCGTCCACCGGTGGGGTGATGTAGTCCACCGTGCTGATCAAGGCAATGTCCGGCGCCACACGGTAAACGGCGGCATCGTCACTGGTCTCAAAGCCGACCAGCAAATTTTTATCTTCTGATACTTCCAATCCCTTTAACGCTTCCGACAGATCCGCCGGACCGATTTTGGCCGCTCACCCGCAGGTTCGAGACAAACCCATCAAGGTCTTCTTCTTCATTAAAAGCATGTTCCGCTCCTTCATTTCACGATCAGTCTAATTACTCCACCCTAAAAAATAGCACATTTAGGGTTGCAAATTGTTCTTTGAAAACTGAAGTAAGTTGTTAGATCGAACTTCTAAATCTTTTCTTCAATTTTCAAAGAACAAATTTACACTACCCAACCCTGTTATGGCTATTTTTCAGGGCGGAGTAATTAACCCTTTCCCGTGCTGTGCATCCGGCAACAGTAAAAGAATCTAGAGAGTAAAGCGCATAATGTCAATATATGCATTATAAAAATCTGGACAACAGAACGAATGCAGGTGCCTGTTGACCGGTACCCGAAATTAATTTTTGGTGAATCTGAGGTCTGATCATATTTAATTGTTGCAACATAATAATTCTGTATTATAATAAAATGTTACGTCCTAAATTATCGTAACCAAACTAGCAGACACAGATCAAACTGACAGCGATACTTTAAGTATGAAAACCAAATACGGCCTTACCAAGACCTTCCTTTACTCTATGGTGATCCTGACCTTTATTTCAGTCGGCCTCGTTGGCTATTTCTGGATAACCAATGAATACGAGCGGTTTAAAAACGAAGAGATTACACTAAAAGAACAATATTTCACGGCTCAAAAAAACCTGATCAAACCGGAATGGCGCTGGTATGTGGGTGCCGGCGTCAATGTCGATAAAATAGAAACCGTCATTCACCAGAGAAGAGCTGTATTACAAAAAAGGGTAAAAAATCATTTTCTTAAAATTGTCTCCATCCTGGCAGCCATCCTTTTATTTATCCTATTGGCCGCCAAATTTGTTTCCAACCGGACCCGGAAGAGTTTCGATCTTTTTGCAGAGTTTTTCTCAAAAGCGGCCACCGAATCAGCCAAGATCGAATCCGGGAAATTGCCGTTCGTGGAATTCGAATCACTGGCACGAGCGGCGAATCGAATGGTCCAGGAAAGAAACAAAGCAGAAGCCGCTCTGCGGGAAAGCGAGAAAAATTACCGTGAACTCGTCCAGAGTGCCAACAGTATCATTATGCGCATGGATACTGAAGGAAAGATCACTTTTTTCAATACCTACGCCCAGAATTTTTTTGGCTACCGCGAAGAAGAAATAATCGGAAAAAATGTAATTGGTACGATCGTTCCTGAACGCAATATCGCCGGGTTTGATCTCGCCCTAATGATCAAAGACATCGGCGCCCATCCTGAACGCTATGTTTCCAACGAAAACGAAAACATCCGGCGCAACGGAGAACGGGTCCAGGTCACCTGGATGAACAAGGCCATTTATGATAAAGACGGCAATGTCAGCGAAATCCTTTGTGTCGGCATCGATGTAACGGAAAAATGGCAGCTGGAAAAACGGCTGGCCCAGGCTCAAAAAATGGAGTCCATCGGGACATTGGCCGGCGGCATCGCCCACGATTTCAACAATATCCTGTCCGCCGTCATCGGATATACGGAGCTATCGTTAATCGACATTCCCAAAGGCTCGGCGCTGCAAAACAACCTTCAACAGGTATTGAAGGCCGGGGGCCGGGCCAAAGATCTGGTGCGCCAAATTCTAACTTTCAGCCGCCAGCGCGAAAACGAGTTGGTCCCGGTTAAAGTCAGCCTGATCGTCAACGAAGCGCTCAAACTGCTCAGAGCCTCCCTGCCGACAACCATCAAAATGCGTCATCACATAAAGTCCTATCTGGCGGTTCTGACAGACCCCACCAATATTCATCAAGTATTAATGAATCTGTGTACCAATGCGAGTTTTGCCATGCAGGAGGAAGGCGGCGTCCTGGAAGTCAGTCTCAGCGACGTGGATCTGGACGCAGATTTTGCCAAACAGCATCCCGATGTGAAACCCGGAAAATTTATCAGACTCATCGTTAGTGATACCGGTTACGGTATGTCACCGGAGGTCTCAGAGCGCATATTTGATCCCTTTTTCACAACCAAGAAAATGGGCCAAGGCACCGGAATGGGACTCTCCGTCGTACACGGCATTGTTAAAAGTCACGGCGGAACGATCATCGTAGAAAGCAGTCCGGGAAAAGGATCAGCATTTAGTGTTTTCTTGCCTGCCATTGAATCTGAGGTAACAGATCAGGCGGATCAGGCCCAGCTGGTGATTACTGGAAACGAGCGCATCCTCTTTGTTGACGATGAGGATTTTCAGGCCGATATCGGCAAACGAATGCTGGAGCGTTTGGGATATCGGGTGACCGCCAAAACCAACAGCGTCGAAGCCCTCGATTTATTTCGTCAAACGCCGGATGAATTCGATCTGGTCATTACCGACATGACCATGCCGAACATGACCGGCGATGTGCTGGCGCAAAAATTAATCTCTATCCGCCCGGATATCCCCATCATCGTCTGCACCGGCTACAGCGCAAGGATCAACCCCGACATCATCAAAGAAATCGGCATCAAGGAGATGGCGATGAAACCCGTCGTAATGAAAGATATTGCCCAAATGATTCACCGCGTTTTATCCAGAGAAGCTGATCGTCGCAACAAAACCGCGGAAGCCGGATAGGTTGATTGAATTTCAAGCACCACATCAATGTCATTAACTTAAGGATTGGTCTAACCTCTGTGGGCGCGGCTT
>JAIVWA010000388.1:0-5044 GCA_049190255.1 Gammaproteobacteria bacterium
ATGACTCCAGAATTTATAACCGGGTTCTTTTTTGATGCCATAAAGACGGCCATCAGCTTGGCAGCGCCGATGCTGCTGTCCGGTCTGGCGGTGGGTTTGCTGGTCAGCATTTTTCAGGCGGCCACCTCCATCAATGAAATGACCCTGACATTTATACCCAAAATGCTGGCCGTGGCCGTGGCTTTGATTTTTTTCTTTCCCTGGATGATGCAGACCATGGTCGTATTCACTCAGAATTTGTTTGAAAATTTGAATTTTTATGTTCGCTAAACTAAGAATATGATCTCTTTGAACATTTCATTGCCGCACCTTCAATTGTTTTTTTTGATATTTATCAGAGTGGGTGCCATTTTAATGTCCATGCCCGTTTTTGACAGCAAGAGCATCCCTCTTTTCTTTAAGGTTGCCTTGGCGTTTGCAACCAGCATTATTTTGTTCCCGATGCTGAAGATAGATCCCATGCCGATGTCGACCCATATTTTTACTCTGGGGATCAGTGTTGCGGGGGAGATTTTATTTGGGCTGGCCATTGGGTTTTCAGTCAAATTAATATTTGCCGGTGTGCAGCTGGCAGGGCAACTGGCCGGATATCAAATGGGGTTGGCCCTGGCCAATGTTATGGATCCGTCATCCAGCCAGCAGGTGCCCCTTTTGGCACAATTTAATAATTTGTTTGCCTTGCTGGTCTTTATATCCATCAATGCCCATTACTGGTTTATAAAGGCCCTGACAAAAAGCTTCGAAATGGTACCGCCTTTAAATGTTCATTTCGGCGGTTCGTTATTGGAACAGTTGGTCAGGATGTCCGGAAATATGTTCGTGATCGGCATTCAGGTAGGGGCACCGGTTATTGCCGCCCTTCTGATTACCAGTGTTGCCTTTGGGTTGATCGCTCGCACGGTGCCCCAAATGAATGTATTTATTGTTGCCATGCCGTTGAAGATCGGAGTGGGACTGCTCTTTCTCGGATTTGGCCTCCCGTATTTTTCAGCCTTTTTACAAAAAACATTCGGCGATCTCGGCCAGCATATTTTACTCATGATCAGAGCGATGTCATAAGCAAAGGAACCTATGCCCGAAAACAGCGGTCAAGAAAAAACTGAACCGGCAACTTCTAAAAAGCGGGAGGAAGCCCGCAAAAGAGGGCAGGTTGCTCGAAGCACAGAGATTTCTTCTGCAATGGTTCTGATGGCTTCGATGGGTTTTTTTTATTTTGGCGGCGGTTGGTTGTTCTGGAATCTGTCGGAGTTTATCAGAGGGATTTATCAGAATATCGATACCTTGCGGATTTATAATATGACCGATGCCGGCGCTTTTTCTGTGGATGTGATTTATAGATTGTTGTCGGTGCTGCTTCCTTTTCTTTTACCGCTTGCGGTTGCGGGGTTTGTTGCCAATGTCTTCCAGGTTGGATTTCAATTTAGCAAGGAGGCGATAGAGCCGAAATTATCCAAGCTCAATCCGATTTCAGGGATGAAGCGCTTTGTGTCTCTTAAATCATTGGTGGAACTGAGCAAATCGATTTTAAAAATTCTATTTATCGGAAGCATTGCCTATTTAACTGTGAAAAGCGATATTGATGCCTTTCCGAACCTGATGCTTCAAGAAGTGGGACAGATTCTGGTATTTATCGCCCGGGTTTCACTAAAAATTTGTTTTTTTGTCTGCCTGGCTTTGATTATTTTGGCGGCCCTGGATTTTCTTTACCAACGCTGGCAGCACGAAGAAGATTTGAAGATGACCAAACAGGAAGTTAAGGATGAGCAAAAGCAAACCCATGGTGATCCCAAAGTCAAATCGCGAATTCGCAGCATGCAGCTGGAAATGTCCAGGCGCCGCATGATGGAAGCCGTGCCCGAAGCTGATGTGGTGATTACCAATCCGACTCATTTGGCCATCGCATTGAAATTTAATGCCCAGGAAATGATCGCGCCCCTTGTGCTGGCCAAGGGCGCCGGATATGTGGCCCAACGAATTAAAGAAATTGCCGCCCAAAATCAAATTTCGATGGTTGAAGACAAACCCTTGGCCCAGGCCCTTTTTAAAATGGTTGAGATCGGTGACTATATTCCAGCCGAACTGTATCGGGCGGTTGCCGAAGTTCTGGCATATGTCTACCGACTCCGCGGAATGTACGGTCCGGATCAGGCCCGGAATTAGAAACTTTTAGATATCAGATATAACCCGGATAGAATGGAAATCCGAAGCACGAAATTCGGATTTCGAATTTTTTATACACGACTCAAAATTAATTTGCAAGGAACTGCGTTAGCTAAATTTAAGGATGCAAAAACAGCGCGACGTCTGGTTTAATTTTTATGGCCATAGCTCAACAGACCCAATATGCCGTGCAGCTGCCGGTAATTTCTAAAAACAGTGATATTATCATCGCAGTGGCGGTGGTGGCGATTCTGGTATTCATGGTGATACCACTGCCTCCGATGCTGCTGGATCTTCTGATATCATTTAATATCACCTTTGCGCTTATTATCCTGCTGGCTTCCATGTATACCCTGCGGCCCCTGGAGTTGTCGGCCTTTCCCTCCATATTGCTGCTGGTGACCTTGTTTCGGCTGTCCCTCAATGTGGCTTCCACCCGTATTATTTTAATTCACGGCAATGAAGGTGCCATGGCGGCCGGCAAAGTGATCCAGGCCTTCGGCAGTTTTGTCGTCGGCGGCAACTACCTGGTGGGGGTCATCATTTTTATCATCCTGGTGGTCATTAATTTCATGGTGATTACCAAGGGTGCGGGAAGAATTGCCGAGGTCGCCGCCCGATTCACCCTGGATGCCATGCCCGGCAAACAAATGAGCATCGATGCCGATCTTAACGCCGGGTTGATTAATGAACAGGAAGCCCGGTCTCGTCGGGAAGAGATCTCGCGGGAGGCCGAATATTATGGCGCCATGGACGGTGCCAATAAATTTGTTCGGGGAGACGCCATTGCCGGCATCATCATCACCCTGGCAAATATATTCGGGGGATTGGCCATCGGGGTTTTTCAGAACAATATGTCTTTTGCCAGTGCTGCCCAAACGTATACCTTGTTGACTATCGGCGACGGTTTGGTGACCCAGATTCCGGCCCTGATTGTTTCGACCTCGGCGGGTATTATCGTCAGTCGGGCCGGTGCGGAGTCAAACCTGGGAACTGAAATTATTTCTCAAATTTTATATCAGCCTCGCGCAATCGGCATTACCGCGATCGTTCTATTCGGTTTTGGAATTGTCCCCGGCCTTCCCCTGGTTCCATTCTGGGCCTTAGGATTTATCGCCGGAGGCCTGACGTTGCTCATCCATAGAGCCACTCAGCAGCAAATCCATGCCGAACAGGAAATACGGGTGAGCGAGGAAAAAGCGGTACCCGTTGAGAATCTGGATTCCTTACCACTGCTTGATATTCTGGGCATTGAGGTCGGTTACGGTCTTATCCCCCTGGTGGATGCCGAGCAGAACGGCGAACTGCTGGAGCGTATCAAATCCATCCGGCGCCAGGTTGCTTACGAAATCGGTATCATCGTCCCGCCGGTTCATATTCAGGATAACATGCAGCTGAAACCGGGTGAATATTCCATACTGTTAAAGGGTAATGAGATTGCCCGCGGGGAGTTGATGACCAATTATTATCTGGCGATGAATCCGGGGACGGCTGAAGAAAAAATCGATGGCATTCCAACCCGTGAGCCCACTTATGGGCTTCCGGCGCTGTGGATCAAGGAGAGTGCCAAAGAAAGCGCTCTGGCCAAAGGATATACCGTTGTGGACCTCGCCGCGGTCATGACCACCCATCTATCTGAGATTGTTAAACGCCATGGACCCGACTTTCTCGGCCGACAGGAGGTCCAGCAGCTGCTGGACAACCTCAAAGAATCCCATCCCAAAGTTGTGGAAGAATTAGTTCCCAATTATCTGTCTTTGGGCGGGGTGGTTAAAGTCCTGCAAAATCTTTTAAGAGAACAGGTCCCCATTCGCGATTTACTGCTGATCCTTGAAACCCTTGCCGATTGGGCGCCCGCAACCAAAGATCTGGATTTGTTGACCGAACATGTCCGGCAGGCGCTGGCCCGAACCATTACGAAAATGCACCAAACCCAGGATGGCATCCTGCCGGTGCTGACCCTTGATCACGGTATAGAATCGGCCATTTCCGATGCCGTTCAGCACACGGAACAAGGCAGCCATTTTGCCCTTGATCCCAACGTTGCGCAGAAAATAGTCAACAGTTTGGCGCAAGCTCTGGAGAAATCTTCATCACTCAATTATCAACCGGTGCTTGCGTGTTCTGCTCATATCAGGTGTCATTTCAAAAAGCTTGTGGATCAGTTCATTCCGAATATCTCCGTTCTGTCCTATGACGAGATACTCAATAATGTTGAAATTCAATCGATAGGCACACTGGAGTTGACCGATGCAAATAAAAAGATTTGAAGCCAAAAACATGACGACGGCACTGCGTATGATCAAAGATGAACTCGGCCCTGAGGCCGTGATTTTATCCGCGCGCAGTCTTAGGAAAGGAAAGGGTTTTTTGGGGTCCTTGAAATATGCCGGGGTGGAAGTTTCGGCTGCTATCGATAATCAAATGCCCCCAGCGAACCATGCCCGCGCTTTGCGGGGCCAGGACCCCTACCGACGGTCCCCTAACACCCGGATCAATGAAGACAGGGTCACACAAACCGGATTGCCGGCATCAGATCCAAGATACCAACGCGGGTATAGCCAGAAAAAAAAACCAACTGCCCGCAACGGTGCCAGGGCCTTGTCAAGCTTATATCAGCAGATTCTGCTGCAGGAAGTAGATCGCGGCGTCGCTTCGGAACTCATTGAGGAAATCAAAAGAATCCCGGCCTCTGAGGAGCTTTTGTCCAGTGGTGATATCCGATCTCACTTAAGCTCGATTCTGGAAGATATGGGGGTGGTCGTGGAAAATAGTGCCTTTATTAACGACAAGTCCACCATCATGGCCTTTGTCGGCACCACCGGAGTGGGTAAGACAACAACGATCGCCAAGCTGGCCGCCCAGCAAGTAAAGCGCTGGAAGA
>JAIVWA010000389.1:0-5044 GCA_049190255.1 Gammaproteobacteria bacterium
CCAAAATCGCTTCAGAGGTTTATAGAATAATTGCCTAAAATGCCAAAAGTGCCTAAATTGCCTAAATTGCCTAAAATTAATGTATTCTATCTTTTTTAAATTGGAGTTACCATGTTCGGTAAAATAAAACTCTCAGCAGATGTCATTATTGTCGGGTCCGGTCCCGGGGGCGCCACCGTTGCCCGGGAGCTTTCCAAAAACGGTAAAAAGGTTCTGATTCTCGAACGCGGCTATGATCACCGCAACAGGTTTTACTATGGGACGTATCTGGGGGCCATCCGGTACTCGGACCGCATGAGTCTGCTGTTCACCGAAGAAGGTCTCAACATCATCGCGCCCATTATGGTCGGTGGTGCAACAAGTATGTATACCGGTTGTGCGACCCCACCTCCCGCCTGGCTGAAGGATAAATACGGTATCGACATTGAGGCCGAGGTCACGGAGACCATTGACGAATTAAACATTCAGCCGTTGCCCGAAGATTTAAGAGGCAGTGCCTCCACGCGGATTGCCATGGCCGGGCAGGCCCTGGGATATGACTGGTTTGCCCAGCCCAAATTCATGGACCCGGAAAGAAGTAAACAACATGGGAAAAAGTTTAACTGCCAGGCGACCTGCATGCTGGGCTGCCGCTGCGGTGCCAAATGGAATGCGGCCGAGTGGGTGTTTGATGCAGTTGCCGGCGGTGCGCAATTAATTGAAGGTGCGCGCGTTGAAAAAGTGATCACAGAAGACGGTCAGGCCGTGGGTGTGGAGGGCAGCATCGGAGTCAAAAAATTTACGGCCCGGGCCGAGACGGTGATTATCTCGGCCGGCGGAATCGGCTCGCCCCGCATCCTTCAAAAATCCGGTTTGAACCAGGCCGGCGTCGGCATGACCATGGACCCCACGGTCATGATCTATGGCGCGTCCCGTGAAGGAGGAACCGGCAAGGAACCGCCCATGTCGTGGTCCTGGGAGGATCCGGATAGCGGATACATGCTCAGCACGCTAACCGATCCGTGGCTGATGTATCCCCTGGCCGCCGTTCGCAAAGGAATCGGCCCTGCCCTGCGCTGGTTTCAATGGAACAAACTGCTGGGAATCATGATCAAGCTCAAGGACGATATTTCCGGCGGAATATACCCGGACGGCAAAATCCGCAAGCCCCTTACGGCCAGCGATAATGAACGGTTAACTGAAGCCTACGAGGTGTGCAGGCGTATTTTGATCGAGGCCGGTGCCAAAAAATCCAGCATATATATGCGTTCGCTGATCGGCACCCATCCCAGCGGCTCGGTCAGGATCGGCAGCATGCTGGATACGCATCTCAAGAGCGAGATTGACGGACTGTATGTGTGCGATGCCAGCGTATTCCCGGAAGCCCTGGATCGACCCACTGTGCTGACCATCATCGGTCTCGGCAAACGCCTGGCGAAGTATTTGATGGATAAATAGGGATGGATGCGTTTTATATAGAAATTTGTTGACAGGATTTAGAAGATTAAAGGAAATAATCAACCATGACCACACTAATTACAGGCGCAACAGGATTTATCGGCTCGGCAGTGGCCCGCGAGCTCACAGGCAAAGGAGAAAAAATTCGGTGCCTGGTGCGGGAAACCAGCAACTTGAAAAATCTGGACGGCCTGCCTGTCGAGATAGCTATCGGGGATATCCGGGATATCGACTCCGTGCAGCGGGCATTGAAAGGTTGCGACCGTGTCTATCATATGGCTGCCGTTTATGCCAACTGGCTGCCGGATCCCGGCGTGATGTACCGGGTCAACGAGGAAGGAACCCGCAATGTCCTGACGGCCTGCCGGAAGGCAGGGATTCAAAAGACTGTTTATTGCAGTTCGGTTGCCGCCCTGGGTGCCCACGGCAAAACCCCGGCCGATGAATCCGCCCAATTTAATTTGAATTCTACAAAGGATCACTACTACATTTCCAAATACCGCGCCGAGCAGGTGGCCCTGGAATTCGCCCGCACCGGATTGCCGGTGGTCATCGTCAACCCCAGCGGCCCCGTCGGACCCCGGGACATCGCCCCGACCCCGACCGGCGCCCTGATCATCAACCTCCTCAAGGGCAAATTTCCGGGCTATGTGGACGGCGGCATCAATCTGATCGATGTCACAGATTGCGCCCGGGGAATCGTTGCAGCCATGGAAAAGGGTCAGACGGGAGAAAAATATATTCTTGGAAACAAAAATGTCAGTATCAAGGAGTATTTTGATCTCATCGTGCAGGTGGCCGGCAAAGGCAAATCTCCCTCTCTCCGGATTCCGGGCTGGATGGCGGTATTTTCAGGTTTTGGCTATCAAATACTGGCCCGGCTCACCCGAAAACCACCGGTCACCAGCGCCTCCTGGGCCCGGGTGGGCAGCCACTACTCCTGGTGGGACTGCACCAAGGCCAGGGAAAATTTAAGTCTCCGACAGCGCCCTTTGGAAGAAAGTATCGGCGAGGCAATTGAATGGTTTAGAAAAAACGAATATCTTTAATTGAGAAAATGAACAAAGCGGAAATCGAAAGGACCTCGCAACATTAATTATAAGTAGATAGTAATTATCTTAGATAACAGTTTGATTTTTTTAGCGGTATGCTATAAATTTGCATTAGATCCATTAAATAAATCCAAAATCCACATTCCGAAATCCGAAATATAAAAATATGTCCCAGCCTCTTTTTTTACAGAACATCATCGCCTGCATATGGGATTTTGACAAAACCTTAATTCCAGGGTACATGCAGGAGCCCCTATTCGAAAAATACAGGGTAGATCCGAAAAAATTCTGGCAAGAAGTCGGAGAACTGCCGAATTACTATAAAAAGGACGGCATGAGCCTGATTGCCTCAGACACGGTCTACCTCAACCACATCCTCACCTACACCAGAGACGGGATCTTCGAGGGCCTCAACAATGACACCCTGAGAAAGCTGGGTGAGAAAATTACCTTTTATAAGGGGCTGCCGGAATTTTTTAATGAAGTCAAAAATTATGTTCGTATCAATCCCGATTATCGGCAGCATGAAATCCAGGTGGAACATTACATCGTTTCAACCGGATTGCGGCAGATGATACTGGGCAGCAAAATTGCCCCCTACATCGATGGGGTGTGGGGATGCGAATTTGTGGAAAATCCTCCAGGGCCTGGATTTTTGGGAAAAAAATCCAAGCCGGAAAAGACCAAACCGAAAATTTTATCGCAGATTGCCTATGCTCTGGACCATACCACCAAAACCCGATCTGTATTTGAAATCAACAAAGGCACCAATAAGCTGCCGGACATCGATGTCAACGCCAAGATCCCGGACGAAGACCGCCGGGTGCCTTTTCAGAATATGATATATGTGGCCGACGGCCCCAGCGATATCCCGGTTTTTTCCATTATCAACCAGTTTGGGGGAAGAACCTTTGCCGTCTACCAGCACGGCTCCAAAGAAGAATTTGCCCAGGTCAACAACTTCCAGAAACAGGGCCGGGTGCAGTCATTCGGTGAAGCCAACTACACCGAAGGCTCTCAAACCGCCATGTGGATTAAAAATGCGATTAGCGAAATTGCGGATTTAATCGTAAAGAACAGAGAACGAGTACTGGGGGACAAAATCGGCAAACCCCCGAAGCATATGGATTGACCTGCCGGTCAATCGATATAAAATAGGACGGATTTCAATGAACAAAGTCGAAAATTTGAAAAAGATCACCCTCTCCTTCCAGGCCGGTACGTCAAAAGACACCATGGATCTTACCCCAAAGTATGCCGAATTTAACTTCATCTTCGCTCTGGGTCCGGATGGAATGACGCCGTTTGAATATGAACTGGTGGACAAAGCAGAAGGTGAGGAGGTTTTACTTCATATTCACAAACAAGGGTTTTACAATTTCTTCGAGCACTTGAACCCACCCATATGGGATTTATTTGGCGGCCGCGAAGAAATTTATTTAAAAGCTACAATTGCTGCCATAGCAGCGGCGGACAGTCGGGATATTGTCAAAGCCATGGCGGAAATGACCGCCCACGGCGGTGGCGGGTGTGACTGTGGCGGTGACTGCGGCTGCGGGTGTGGCTGAAGCCGGCATTAAACAAAAAGAAAGATGCAACAAAAAAAATAGGATGGAATAAATGCCGACTATACTTGTGATATTAGGCTGGAGACTGTTTTTCTACGCAAATGAAGGCAATGAACCAATTCACGTGCATTGCCGCAAAGGTGAGATGGAATGCAAATATTGGTTGAATCGCGAAAACTTTGACATTGATGAGGCTTTTACATATAATATGTCACCGAGAGATCATAGACAGATCCGAAAATTATTTACGAACATTTTGAATATATTGAGCAACAATGGGATGAATTTCAGCAGAGGCGTCAGCAATGAAAAAATACCATGATATCAGCAGTCTTAAATTCGAGGATTGTTTCCTCGTTATTACAATAGATGGGGAACCTAAAAAATTTGCATTAAAGAAAATATCATTAGCACTTGAGAAAGCATCGGAGCAGGAAAGGAATAATTTTAAAATCTCTCCTTCTGGCTATGGAATACATTGGCCTTTATTGGATGAAGATATTTCTATAGATGGTTTACTTGGAATTGTTCATGCACCGCAGTGGAAGAAAGAGATCGCATAACAATGGCATGAAGATGGACGGGCTATATCCTGCGGCCTTGAAATAAGGCGGTCTCTGCCAGGGTGCTTTTCACACTGACCGGGTTCCATCCGCCCGCCATTTATGCCTGGCGTTATCTGATAAAAAAATGAAATTGGCAGAAGATCTAACCACGGATATAATTTAAATCTAAACATGAAGGAGTTAAAAATGGCAGAAGCAAAAGGATTGATGAAACCGGTAAAGCTGAAAAATGAACTGGCAGAGCTTCTGGGAGCAACAGAACTTCCCAGGACAGAGATAACCAAAAAACTATGGGACTATATTAAAGCGAATAAACTTCAGACAAAGACTGAAAATGGAAAGCCTGAGAACGCAGGCAAGTTCATTGTGGCTGATGCTAGTTTGCTCCCGATCTTCAAAAACACAAAATCAAAAAGCAAAT
>JAIVWA010000390.1:0-5022 GCA_049190255.1 Gammaproteobacteria bacterium
TGCGATTACGCCCAAGAGCACGAGAAATAGCCAGAGCTGCCAGTACGTAATAGCGCTCCGAAAATACCTTAACAAGCCGTTGGAGGTATGAAGAAAGGAAGAAAATCCCAAATTTCAAGCACCAAATTACAAATGGTTCGACAAGCCGTTCGACAGGCTCACGGTCCTGAGCAAAGTCGAAGGACTCACCACCCTGAGCCAGTCGAAGGGCAAATTCCAATTTTCAATGACCAAAACATTTGGAATTTTGGTCATTTCCCTATCCTGAGGCAACTTGTACTTCGAGCGAATGACCTTATATTGTAGTTGAATAATTGAGACGCTGTTGGTATTCGTTCCGGTATATTTGCATCCTTGTTTGTATCATTGGAAATTCGAATTTGGATATTGTTTGTTATTTGTCATTTGGTGCTTGGAATTTTCTCAATCAAGAAGGCAGCTGTATTTCGATATCCATATCTTTTTTATTATTCTTTTTATGGGAGACAACACTTGGTTGGCAGATCCAGTCATTTTGTCATAATACTCTTCGGATTATGCTTTTTCCTGGCGTATTCGCCACCCCGTCTGTGGGGTCAGCAAAACACACAGGGGCCGCCACCGGCCAACGTGTCGGTCGTCAAGGTGAAAACCGGCAGGGTGGCACCCCAGAGCGAATTCATTGCCACCGTTTTTTACCAGGAGATATCCGAGACGGCCGCTGAAATTAGCGGGCTGGTGGAGGCTGTTCGTTTCGAAGAGGGTCAGCACCTAAAAAAAGGGCAAATCCTTGTCGAGCTTGGATCTGATATACTTCAAAAAAGGCTCCAGGGGGCCAAGGCATCCTATGAACAGGCCTTATCTGAATTGGCGATCGCCAGAATTAATCTGAAAAGAAGAGAAACGCTGTTTCAAAAGAAGTCAATTTCTCAGCAAACTTATGATGAAAACAGGTACCGGGTGATCGGAACAGAAAAGCGGGCGGCATCTCTCTATGCCCAGCTTGAACAGATTAAAATTGAGCTTGAGAAAAAAATCATCCGGGCACCCTTTGACGGGGTGGTAATCAAACGGCATGTTGACCGTGGCGAGTGGATATCAGAAGGTGAGTCCGTGGCCATGATCGGCAAAGATGACGTCATTGATATCGTTGCCGAGCTGCCGGAGCAATTCATTCAATATATCAAGATCGGTATGCGGGTGAAGGCCGCAGCCAATGGCAAGGATTTCAGCGGGACGGTGATCGCCATTGTCCCCAAGGGTGATATTGCCACCCGAACATTTCCGGTCAAAATTAGAACCGCCAATCAATATTTTCTGATCGAGGGCATGTCGGCCAGGGTGACTCTGCCAAAAGGCGAGATTAAAGAGGCACTCATCGTCCCTCGGGATGCCGTCCTATTGAAATTTGGCAAGAACGTGGTATTTGTTGCGGATCAATCAAAAGCGACCATGCTTCCGGTTGAGATCATCGGCTTTGAAGGCCTGGACGCCGGTGTTGCATCTCCTGGTTTAAAGGAAGATATGTTCGTTGTGGTCGAAGGCAACGAGCGACTGCGGGATGGGCAGAAAATTGTCTATAAGCAGACGGAGTAAAAATAGTTATCGAGATTGGAATTCAGACCGCGGAAGGAATATAGGGGTGTAAGGTTTAAGGTATAGGGTATAAGGTTAAGAACTAGATGCCTTGGGTCTTAAACCTTATACCCTATACCTTCTACCTTAAACCATTTTGTGGCCAGCGATAGACGGGTGGCCAGCAGCCAGTAACCAGTGGCCAGTAACAAGTAGCCAGAGGCCAGCGCCATGGACCCCATCAGGTTTTCGATCGAAAAACCGGTTTCCGTTATCGTCGGAATTATCTTTGTCGTCCTTTTTGGATGGATCGGTCTGAAAAGCCTGCCGTATCAGCTAAGTCCTACCGTCATTGAACCAGAGATCACCATCACGACCACCTGGCCCGGTGCGACCCCCTACGAAATTGAACGAGAGATCATAGAGGAGCAGGAAAGAGTTTTAAAAGGCATTCCCGGGCTGACGGAGTTGGAAAGCTCATCCTTTAACAGCCAGGGGACCGTCACGCTCAAATTCAGTATTGGAACGGACGTGGACAGTGCTTTGCTCCGGGTTTCAAACAAACTGGATGAGGTCCCGGCCTATCCTGAAAATGTGGACAAACCGATTATAGCCGCCACCGGGGCCGCGACGTCTCCCGTCATTTGGATGGTTTTAAAAACCCTGGAGGGTAATGCCAATTCCACTTACACTTACCGCACTTTTTTTGAAAACAATATTCGCCAGTACCTCGAACGGACAGAAGGTGTTGCGGATCTTTTTATCGGCGGCGGCATCGAAAAGGAGATGCATATCATTGTCAAGCCGGAACGACTGGCTGCCTACGGACTGACAATCGCAGATCTGATAAATATCCTCAGGGCTGAAAACATCAACATTTCCGCCGGTACGTTAGGCCTGGGGCGACGGGACTACCGGATCCGGACAACGGCTGAATTTAAATCCCCCGAAGATATTGAGAATATTGTTGTCCGATCTACGGGACTCCAGCGTATCAGGGTGGCGGAATTAGCGGAGGTGAAATTTGGCTATCAAAAACCTACCGCTGCCATGCTGCATCTGGGCCAGGAAGGCATTGCCATTGGGGTCAAACCGGAACCCGATGCCAATATTCTGGAGCTTTCGGATCGGCTTGAAGAGGTCGTCAACTGGCTGAACTCGGAAAAGCTTGCTTCCGAGAAAATTTTTCTGGACTGGGTATATGACCAACGCGGCTATATTCGAGGAGCCATATCGCTGGTCCGCCAGAATATCCTGTTGGGAGGAACTTTGGCGGTCATAGTCCTGTTGATTTTTTTGCGTAGTTTTACATCGACCATCATTGTAGCCACCGCGATTCCCATCAGTATCATCGGCACCTTCATTTTCATGAATCTTCTGGGTCGAAATTTGAATGTGGTCAGTTTAGCCGGAATCGCTTTCGCGGTGGGGATGCTGATTGACAGCGCTATTGTCGTGCTGGAAAATATCGACCGGCATCGCAGCATGGGCAAATCTGATTTTAAATCGGCTTATGATGGGGCCCGGGAAGTCTGGGGCGCCATTCTGGCATCTACTTTGACTACCATCGCGGTGTTTTTGCCGGTCGTTTTTATGCAGGAAGAAGCCGGACAGCTCTTCAGAGATATTGCCATTGCCGTAACCTCCGCTGTAGCCCTGAGCCTTTTTGTTTCGGTGTCGGTAATCCCCATGTTCTCAAAACAGCTTTTTAAGTTAATCGGGCGCAAACAGCGCTCGCCAAAGTCCAAATCCCCTCTGGGGTCTTTGGGCAACTTGATTCAAAAGGGGATCATGTGGCTGGTAAAACTGGCCACCCGCAACTGGATGACAAGAATGGCCACCGTGCTTTGCTTCAGTATCTTTTCCATCTACGGTGCCATCCTGCTGATGCCCAAAATGGAATACCTTCCCCAGGGAAACCGCAACCTGGTTATCAACATCCTGATTCCACCGCCCGGCCTTTCCTTTAATGAAAGAAAGGCCATCGGTGAGCATATCTATCAGATGAATGCGCCTTATTTTGGGAAAGATAAGGATGGATTTCCGGGTATTAAGAATATGTTTTATGTGGGGGCGGAACAAATTATGCTTTTCGGTGCCATCAGTACTCACGAACAGAGAGCCGGCGAATTGATACCGCTGTTTATGCGCACGATTTATTCCATCCCGGGTATGTACGGGGTCAGTATCCAGGCCGGCGTATTTCAAACCGGACTCGGCCGGGGCCGAACGGTCGAGGTCAATATCAGTGGTGAAGACCTGAATCAAATTGTCCAGGCCGCCGGGATGCTTTTCGGTGCCATCAAAAAAGAGATCCCCCAGGCCCAGATTCGGCCCGTACCTTCACTGGAATTGCTGTTTCCCGAAGTACAAATTATTCCTGACCGGGATCGGATAAAAGCTGCGGGAATGACGGCCCGTGACTTTGGGGTTGCCATCGATGTGCTGATGGACGGCCGCCAGATTGGAGAATTCAAACAGGAGGGACAGAAAAAAATAGATATGGTTCTCAAAGCCTCCGAAAAAGATATTTCCACGCCGGAGAAGTTGTATGACTCGCTGATAGCTATTCCGGGGGGGAAAGTGGTGCCGGTCTCGTCTCTTTCGCGGCTGAAACGAACCGTCGGTATTACTCAAATCAGGCATTTGGAAAGACAGCGGACGGTAACACTGGAAGTCACGCCGCCTTCACTATTGCCGCTGCAGGAAGCCATGGAGATTATTAATTCGAAAGTTGTGACTGCCCTTGCGGGGCAGGGGGTGCTGCAGGGAGTCGATATCGGTCAAAGCGGTGTCGCTGATAAACTGACCCAAACCCGCAAAAGCCTGCAATGGAATTTTTTTCTGGCGGCGGCGATCTCCTATTTGCTGATGGCGGCGCTGTTTGGTAATTTCATCTATCCGTTTATTATCATGTTTACCATTCCGCTGGCAGCTGTCGGCGGGTTGCTGGGGCTCAAAATGGTCAACCTTTTCATTGCCGATCAGGCCCTTGATATTCTTACCATGCTGGGATTTGTGATCCTTATCGGTGTGGTTGTAAATAACGCCATCCTTATTGTGCACCAGGCCCTAAACAATATCCGCAATAGCGGGATGCCTTACCGCGAAGCTGTGCTCGAATCCACACGCACCCGGTTAAGGCCTATTTATATGAGTGCAGCTACCAGCATATTCGGCATGCTGCCTCTGGTTCTGATTCCCGGACCGGGTTCTGAATTTTACCGGGGGCTTGGCAGCGTGGTCCTCGGTGGGTTGGCAGTTTCCACCGTTTTTACCGTGTTTGTCATCCCGGCCCTTCTGATGTTTTTTATCAGGATGGAGAAAACCAATAGTTAGCCGGGCTGCTGTCTAAATTGCAACGCAGAATTTGTATCCGGTGTTTAGCGATATTCGTTACTTTTAGCTTTCACCACCATAGATGATATCCACACTTTTTGGGGAAGCGATTTGTATCAGATTGGCAGA
>JAIVWA010000391.1:0-5002 GCA_049190255.1 Gammaproteobacteria bacterium
CGCGGACAGCCGTTTTTTCAGTTGTTTTTTTCTTTTTCCCCGGAACGTTATACATTCTGGATCTGGTTGAAATGGCCGTGGATAATCTTTTTTAATTGATTGATTTTACGAGGTCTAAAATGGCAGGAAATCAGAGAGAAGGGCACGAACTCGTCTATAAACAGGATGACGGTGAAATAACCGCCTGGCTGACCGGTTTTGAGGAGAAAATGGAACTTGCACACAAAGGGAGTCCATTTTACCGCAAGGTTTTTTTCCTTCTGGTTCTCATCGGCTTTCTTTACCTCGGAGTTATTTTTCTATTATTTTAGGAGAAATTTCCATGAAACCAAAACATGAACTCACCTTTCTCGACTCGCCCCAAAACCGCCGGAGGGTCAGAAAATATTTTTACATTTCGCTGGTTTTGCTTCTGGCAATTGATCTGTTTATTCCCAAACATGGTCATTTTGCCTGGGAAGAGGCACCTTTCTTTTTTGCGGTCTACGGGTTTATCGGATGCGTTAGCTTGATATTCATTGCCAAGGTATTGCGCCTGCTGGTGAAAAGAAAGGAAAATTACTATGATTGAGCCTGTTCCGCCGGCAGCAATATTGATGGTCGGAGCGCTTTTGGTACCTGTACTGAAAGGAAGACTCAAGGCCTTCTATATGCTCTTTTTGCCGGTGCTCACATTTGTCGACCTTCTTTATATGTCCGGCGGGAAATACTGGATCGTGCGGTTCTTGAATTATGATCTTATTTTCGGTCGGGTGGACAAGCTCAGTATGGTTTTCGGATATGTTTTCGTTCTAATCACCTTCATCGGCATCATTTATGCGCTGCACGTAAAGGACGATGCTCAGCATATGGCCGCCCTGGTATATGCCGGCGCAGCATTGGGCGTGACATTTGCCGGTGATCTCTTTTCTCTTTTCATCTTTTGGGAGATATTGGCCATATCCTCGGTTTTTCTGGTTCTGGCGCGCAAGACAACGGAATCATCTGCGGCCGCATTACGGTATTTTATGTGGCACTTTTTCGGCGGCCTTTGTCTGCTGGCCGGAATCATTTTTTATGTGCTTAAACGCGGAACAGCTGAATTCGCCTATATCGGATTGGATGATCCGGCCACCTATCTGATATTTATCGGGTTTTGTCTGAATGCGGTCGTTTTCCCGCTGCATGCGTGGTTGCCGGACGCCTATCCCCGGGCTACCGTCACCGGCGCCGTGTTTATGAGCGCCCTGACGACCAAAAGCGCCGTCTATATCCTGGCACGAACCTTTCCGGGGACCCCCATTTTGATCTGGGCCGGGGCCTTTATGACCTGCTTTCCGATATTCTACGCCGTGATTGCAAATGATATGCGGCGCGTGCTGTCTTACAGCCTCATCAACCAGGTCGGTTTTATGGTTTGCGGTATCGGAATAGGAACGCAACTTGCCATCAACGGTGTCGTTGCCCACGCCTTTTGTCACATCGTCTACAAGGCACTGCTCTTTATGTCCACCGGTGCCGTTTTGCATATGACCGGCAAAATAAGGGCCACCGATCTGGGCGGACTGCATAAAACCATGCCGTTTACCGCCGTGTGCTGCATGATCGGTGCCGCCTCGATCTCTGCTTTTCCGTTTTTCAGCGGTTTTATCAGCAAATCGATGACTATAATGGCTGTCGCCGAAGAGCACCGGGTCATCGTGTGGCTCATGCTGCTCTTTGCTTCAGCCGGTGTCTTTCACCATGCCGGCATCAAGGTCCCTTATTTTATATTTTTCGGACACGATTCGGGGATTCGATCCAAGGAACCGCCGGTCAACATGCGCATTGCCATGGGAATAGCCGCATTTATCTGTATCTTCCTCGGACTCTACCCGGCTCCGCTGTACAGCATCCTACCCTTTCCGGTGGATTTTCAGCCTTATACGGCTTTTCATGTCATCGGCATGCTTCAGCTTCTGATGTTCGGTGCCCTGGCATTTACAATTCTAATTCTGTCCGGCTATTACCCGGCAGAGCTAAGGGCCGTCAATCTTGACACCGATTGGTTTGTGCGTTTACCCGGAAGAAAATTTATTATGTTTTGCCAGATACCGCTCAAGCGTTTTTTTGATTTTATGGATCGCAGCGTGATGCGCGCTGTTGGAGGTTTAAAATCTTCCCCCCGGTGGGCGGTGACCACAGAAAACGGCGTCGATAAATTATTTCACGTCCGACTGACGTCAATTCCGGACATTATTTATACCTGGACAAGATATCTGAGAACCGAAATTAAACAGTTGTCTTTGAATTTAACTTATATTCTTTTACTATTTATTTTTCTGCTGTTCATTATGCTGTACCTGACCAAATAAGATGATGCCCTATTTGCTTTTACAAATCGTGGCCGTGCCGTTAGTCGCTTCGGTGGTGATAGGATTTAGCCGCACTGCAAACAAACGCCGCAAATCCTCGTGGATCGCCATCGCTACGCTTTCATACACCACTTTGCTTCTGGGGATTGCCGGACTTCGCATTTACGCAGGTGAGGTCATATTCGAGAAATATCCCCTTGGACCTGAGATAAGTCTCAATTTATTGGCGGACGGTTTGAGCCTGCCGGTGGCCTTAATCATCAATTTGATATGTGTGGCGCTTGCTATTTATTCCATGCCTTACGTCGAACACAGAATCGAACTTATCTACGGAGAAATCGATCCCCAAACCCATGACATTTATTATCGTCGATTTTTTCTTTTGTATCTTTTCTTTCCCACCGGTTTTATGGGCGTCTGCTTTGCCACGAATCTGATAACCATTTATTTTTTCATGGAACTGCTGACGATTATACCCCTTTATTTCATCATGGCGCAATTCGGGTATTCGGATTATATTACACGATATAAGGTTGCATTGATGTGCCTTTACTGGGGTGTCGCCGGTGCCACGCTCTTTTTGATCGGCATTATACTGGGGTATACGCAGATTGGAAGCTTTGAGATTGCAGAATTGCCCCGTCTTACGGGCAACTCCCTGACTTTCTGGATCGCTTTGATCATTCTGCTGGGACTGGCGACCAAACTGGCCGTCATTCCCCTGCACGTCTGGATGCCCTGGGTTCATGCCGAGCATCCCACCTGCATTGCGGGCCTGCTTGCGGTGTATGCCAATATCGCCGCTTACGTGGCCGTACGGATCCTTATCCTTCCCCTGCGAAGTGATCTTTACTCTTTTTCTCTGCCGATTATGATATTGGCCCTGGCAACCATGACCTACGGTGCGCTGCTCACATTAGCCCAAACCGACGTCAAACGGTTTTGCGCCTGTTCGACCATAAGTCAGATCTCTTACTCTGTTTTTGGAATCGGCGCCATGACGGCATGGGGCGTTCAGGGCGGAATCTTCTATTTCCTGAGCCACATCCTGGGCAAAGCCATCCTGTTTTCAACCGCCGGTATTTTGGTTTATAGCGTGGAGACTAGAGATATGAAAAAAATGGGGGGGCTTTGGTCGGAAATGCCGCTCACAGGGATTCTCTGGTTTTCGGCCTCCCTCATCCTGGCGGCCCTTCCACCGACCAGTGGATTTGTAGGAAAATGGATTCTGTTTGTCGGCGCCTTCAAAGGGTTTCATGACACGCCGGTCGGGCTGATGGTCGTTATTTTTGCCGTCCTTTCGACCCTTTTAACCCTTGTATACACCTTTTTGGCCGGCATTCGAATTTTCTTTGGCCCCAGGAAACCGCAGAATTCAGATCATCCGCCGACGGACCCTCCCCTGACGATGAGCCTGCCTCTGCTGGGCCTTGTTTGTGTGGCCCTATCGATGGGTCTTTATCCCAGGCTTTTTCTGACCCTCCTTGGCTCTGTGATCGGCTCCTTTTAACGCAAATGTCGTAACCGTTCCGCTTTTCGTTGTTTTACCATCTGGATACCTCCTGTTTTTGGACTTAGTGATTGGATGAACAAATATACTATCAGGAGGTTAAGGGCGCTCGCACCATAGGGCACGATACCTAACAAAAATAAAGTCTCAAAAAAGAATGGATAAAGCGGTGGTTCAGGGCATTGAAGTTGAAGCCTTACGAAAATTCATAGAGGAGATTATTTTGAATAAGAATCAGAACTGGATCGTTTTTTTTGTGGCCCTTATTCTGTTGATAAACGGTGTTTTCATTATGGCTCTGGCTGATGATGACGATCACGAAGAAAAGAAGTGGTATAAAAAGATTTTTGATAGAGATGACGATGATGACCACCATAACTCTTCGAAGAAACACACACAAAAAAAATATATTACCCCGGTAAATAATTCAACCTATGAAGAAGAATGTGGTGCTTGCCATTTTCCTTATCAGCCGGAATTATTGCCTTCAGGTTCATGGAAAAAAATAATGGCTGGATTGGACGACCATTTTGAGGAAGAGATTGAGATCGATACAGAATCAATAAATGCCATATCAGGATATCTCATTTCTAATTCTGCAGAAAAATCTTCAGCAAAAAGAGCTGTGAAAATTGTGAGAAGCCTGAGAGGGCGAACTCCGACTCGGATCTCCGAAATCCCTTATATTATAGAAAAGCACGATGAAGTTGATCCAAAAATTTATAACAGAGAATCCATTGGTTCGTTGGCGAACTGTATAGCATGTCATATAACCGCCGAAAAAGGAATATATGATGATGATAATGTCGTCATTCCACCGTGAAGTAAGTATTCAATAATCTAAAAGAGCTACTCATTTTAGCATATCAATATTCGATTTTTGCCATCTCAATCAAGTTGACACATTTGCTATATAACACAGGCTTCGTTGGAGTGCTAAAACCTGTGGTACTCTCCAACGAATCATTACTTTTGAATCCCCAGAAAACATGTGATATAGCTTTGATATCTGTAAAATTGCAAAATGGTGGTACATCTACGTATCTGTAATTTTGGTCAATTTGGGATAATGGCAAGAAATATTTAGATTTTGAATGCACGATATTTTTGAGCTTTCATCTACATATCCGTACGTTTGGTCAATTTGTGATAATGGCAA
>JAIVWA010000392.1:0-4970 GCA_049190255.1 Gammaproteobacteria bacterium
TAAAGAGAATTCGGGCGATGGAAACAGCGACACGCTCAGTCCTCAGTCCTCAGCACTCATCACTTTTTCAATTAGACTGAGCGAAGCGATTCCACCCTTCGACATTCGATATTCTGCGGTTCTGCGGTTCGCTTTTTAACTTTGTGAAGTTTCATATAAGAGTGTCCAGGCTTCAGATTCTGCGGTTACTTCCTGACACCTGAAACCTGACACCTGAAACCATATTTTCCTGAACCCAAGCCCTTTAAGCCCACAATATACACCGCTCCCGTGGCTAATTAAATGGCCGAATTAAGCCTATCAGCCAACCTCGAAAGGCGCCGGTGGGGTTTGTCGTTTTTCAGGGCAATGTTGAGCGCTTTCCGGGTACCGATCAGGATGACTAATTTTTGGCCTCGGGTCATGGCGGTGTAAAGCAAATTCCTTTGTAACAGGACATAATGCTGGGTCATCAGCGGCACGATAACAGCCGGATATTCAGAGCCCTGGGATTTGTGGATTGAAATGGCGTAGGCCACTGTCAACTCATCCAGCTCGTCGAAAGCATAACTGACGTTTTTGCCGTAGTAATTTACCGATAGTTCCGCTTTTTGGTTGTCAATGCTGGCGACGATGCCAATATCGCCATTATACACCTCTTTGGGGTAATTGTTTTTAAGGTGCATTACCTTGTCGCCGGCTTTGAATGATATCCCCGTAGTTTTCGTCTCTACAGGTTGGGAATTTAATACTTTTTGCAGAAGATTGTTTAAGTTGATTGTACCGACCGCACCTTTGTGCATCGGTGTTAATACCTGAATGTCATTGACAGGATCAAAATCAAATTTGCCGGGCAACTCTTCTTTGCACAATTGAACAATCCTGGCAGCTGCCCGGTCCGGGTCGGTTTGTTCTATGAAATAAAAATCGGAAAGATCATCTAAACCGTTTGAGCCTTGAAAATCGGGGAATTCACCCTCACGAACCTTATGGGCGTTGATAACGATTGAGCTTTCCTGGTCCTGACGGAAAATTTTATTCAAATAGAATACCGGTATGCTGCCCGAGTCGATCATATCCGCCAGGACATTGCCGGGCCCTACTGATGGAAGCTGGGATACATCACCCACCAGAATCAGCCTGGCCGACAGCGGCACGGCTGCCAGAAGATGATGCATCAAAACCGTGTCGACCATTGAGGCTTCATCGATAATAACGGCATCGGCGTCCAGTTGATGGTCGCGGTTTCGCATGAAGCCGTTATCGGTGAAGCTGTATCCCAGAAGACGATGAATGGTGCTTGCCTTTTTACGGGTAATCTCCGCCAAACGCCGGGCCGCCCGGCCGGTGGGTGCTGCCAGCAGCACTCGCTTGCCCTGGGCCTGATATACGGTACTGATGGAACGCAAAAGGGTTGTTTTGCCGGTTCCCGGCCCGCCGGTAATAATCACAATACGATGGGAAAAAACCTTTTCGAGTACCTCCACCTGTTCGGCAGATAAGTTAATGGCAAGCTTCTGATGAACTTCTTTGGCGATGCCATCGGCATCGATATCACCAGGTTCCACCGGTACAGATAGCATCGCCATCAGGCGGCTTGCCAGCCCGCTTTCTGCCAGATGCAGATCTTTCATGTACACGGCACGGGTCGATGGATTCGTTTCAAGCGGCTCAACGATGATGACATTGGCGGCAAGCAGTTCGTCAATGGCATTCTCAATGGCTCCTTGACTGATTTGAAACCGATTTTCACAACGCGAAAAAAGGTTTTCCTTTTCAGCGAAAGTATGCCCGTCATCGGCATTTAGCCGGATAAGATGCAGGATACAGGCGCGCACGCGCTCGGGGTCTTCATTTTCAACACCCTGTTTGCGGGCAATGGTATCGGCGATCAGAAATCCGGCACCCGGTATATCCTCTGCCAGGACATAAGGATCCTCCTGGATAAAGGCCACCGCATCCGGACCGTATGCTTTGTATATTTTTGCGCAATAGGAAGTCTGGACTCCCATTTTCTGCAGAAACTGCATCAGATCCCTAAGGGCGTGATGCTCGCTCCAGGCACTTTGTATCAGGGCTGCTTTGGCTTCCCCGATGCCGTCCACTTCAACGAGCCTTTCCGGGTGGTCCTCGATGATCTCCAGGGTTTCGGCCCCGAATGCTTTCACCATTCTCGAGGCCAGCGATGGACCGATGCCTTTAACGATACCCGATCCCAGGTAAGTACGGATGCCGTCTATACCGGCCGGCAGCATCACCTCAAATGATTCAATTTTTAACTGTTGCCCGTATTTAGGATGGGTCTCCCATCTGCCATTAACTTTTATGGTTTCGCCGAGGCTGACGCCTGCCAGATAACCAACCACGGTGACTGCGGCGCTCAAACCAACGGGTTTCAACCGTGCAATGGTATAATGGGTATCTTCGTTAAAATAGGTAATACGCTCCAGATGACCCTCGATTGTGAGCGAGGAGGAGCTATTTTTGTTATAGGAATTCATTCTAATGAGCAAGAAGGTTTGAATTTGGCAAAGCAGTGGGCTCTATAGTCTTAGTTTGGAAATATTTATTTTATATTATCAATAATCCATTTGGCTGCATCGAGCAAATCTTCCGCTACATAGTCCGGAAATATCTGCCGGGTTTTTAACTCATCTTCTACGTCGTCATCTTTGCCGCTTTTAACCAGCACTGCCCTGCTGCATCCGGCCCTGCGGGCGCACTCGATGTCTTTGGCGCTGTCCCCCACCATCACCGCTGTGGTCAGATCAATTCCGTATTTTTTTTGGGCCTGATAAATCAATCCCGGTTCGGGTTTGCGGCAATCACAATCATCTCCCGGCATATGGGGACAGTAAAAAACGTCCTTAATTTCTCCGCCGCTTGACGCAACCGTCTGCATCATCATGCTGTGAACAAACTCAAGGTCTTTCAAAGATATCAACTTACGCGGTACCGCAGACTGGTTGGTGATAACAATATTGACGAAGCCGTTTGTGGTAAACGCCTTGATAGCCTCGAGGCTGCCGGGAATAAATTCAAATTCCTCCCAGCTTTTAATGTAAGCCTGTGAATCCCGGTTGATCGTACCGTCCCGATCCAGAAAAACGACTTTCTTTAACAAATCCATTGACACCCCTTTGGAAATGAATAATGAAGATTGATCCGCCGCCGGCGGATCAAATGGTGGATGTCGCTACGCTCCGTCATTTTTATAGGTCTTGTTTTCAAAATTAGTCATAAGACAGCATTCCATAATTAGTGTCTAAACGAAAAGTAGAGGTTTTTAGTAGGTTGGGTAGAGTCCCGCGGGATTATGTTGGGTTTCGTACCTCAACCCAACCTACGAAAATCAAGCCTATACCGAGTAATGATTTTAAGGGGCGAAACCCAACAACTCCGATCAGCCGGGTTTTCGTTCAGCCACGAATTAACAATTCCGATTAGGTCTGAACCCCTAACCTCTGAACCCAGAACCCTGAACCCCGAACGGTCAGTTATCTTCTATTCAGCAATCAAAATGGCGTCCGGGTATCCGTCCTGTATCAAAATTTCCTCGTGCCGAACGGCATCTTCCAGGGTTGTGAATTTTCCGATCCGCACCCGATAAAAGATCTGGTCACCGCGGTCAAAAACCGTTATGTGGGCATTTTTATACCTTTTTTCGAGCTCGCGCGTCTGCCTCTCAGCATTCTCACGGTTTACAAAGGCACCGACCTGATAGGTAAAATTACCCGAAAAATAGTCTCCCTGCACATAGGTGCGGCTTGACCCACCGTCAGTCGTCGCAGGGGTCCCCAGGGCAAAGACCTCGACTCTGGCAGTTCCGGGACCGACGATTCCAATATCTTTGGCCGCCGTGTAAGAAAGATCAATAATTCGTCCCCTTACAAAAGGTCCCCGGTCGTTAATTCGCACATCTATCTTGCGATTGTTTTCAAGATTATGAACCCGCACATAGGTGCCCAGCGGCAAAGTTTTGTGGGCCGCCGTCACGGCATACATATCATAGATTTCACCATTGGCGGTTTTTTTGCCGTGGAAATCCTTCCCGTACCAGGAAGCGATTCCGCGCTGGCGAAAACCTTTGGAGTGCGGCAGCGGCTGGTACCATTTACCAAAAACTTTATACGGTTTCGGATATCCCGCCGGCTGCTTGGGAGGCGGTTCATAGGTTGCGGCACAACCGATAACTAAATAAAAAAAAGTGCAGCTTAATAAGAGCGGCACGGCTCTGATTCTGCGGTAAAATGAGGATACAGCAATAATAGGATATATATTGGTTTGAAACAAAATTCAACTATTCCAATTAAAGGTGTCATAAAGCGTGAAAAATCCAAATTACAAGCACCAAAATACAAATGGTTCGACAGGCTCACCACCCTGAGCCCAGTCGAAGGGTAAATTTCAAATTTCAATTTCCAATGACCAAAACATTCACTCCCGTTGCAGCGTATCGCTGTGGGAGGTTTTGTCGGCTGATGAAGACGTCGTCTGACACTAATGCTGGTGTACCATGTTTGGAATTTTGAATTTGGGTCATTGGGATTTATTTGAGATTTGTTTATTGGTGCTTGGAATTTTCATGATTTCCAATATGCAGCGATCTGTTTAACTACCGCGGTCACGGTGCTATTTCTTTTTACGACGCTTTCCACCTGTTCGTGGTTTTTTTTCCAGAGCAATTTTTAATACATCCAGCATTTTATTGACGAAATGAAACCGAATGTCTTTCTGGACATTTTTGGGGATATCTTCGATATCCTTCCGATTCCATTCCGGCAATATGATGGTTTTAATCCCGGCCCGGTGGGCGGCGAGCACTTTTTCTTTGACACCACCGACCGGCAACACCTGCCCTCTTAGGGTGATCTCACCGGTCATGGCCAGATCTTTGTGGATGCGGGTATCGGTCAGCAGGGAAGTTAGCGCAGACAGCATGGTCACCCCGGCAGAGGGGCCGTCCTTGGGGATGGCACCGGCGGGGACGT
>JAIVWA010000393.1:0-4966 GCA_049190255.1 Gammaproteobacteria bacterium
ATCGCCCAGCGCCACCAGATGCCTCTGGATCGTCTGCTCTATTTAAACCGACTATATCCCGGCAGTAAGATTTATCCGGGTCAGAAGCTCTATATCGAATAGGCTTATAGAGATTTCGGATTTGGGATTTCGGATTTGGGATTTTATTAAGGAAAGGGTCTTATCTTAAAATTTTGCCAGTTTGTTGAGCACAACAATATAAAAAATTCCGATTGATATATAAATCTGTAATCTCACCAATTCGCTGGAACCAACGCGCCTGGTCTGAGGCTCTAAAACCGCTTCGAAAGGTGTATTCAATTTCTCCCCACAAATTTCATTAACGACCTTTGAATCCCCTTTCCACACATCTCCCGCTGCTCTCCTTCTGCTCTTTATTCGGCCGCCCCTGGAGATCCATGTTTTCAGCCAGGCTGTATCCGGTTTCCGCTTGCATCCCATTTATATCCGCAGTAGGATAAATGCTTCCTTATTGGTGACAATAATCACATTCGGATAGGCGATGGATTATATCCTTTAAAGACCATTATTCCAGTACTCCAATATTCCATCATTCCATGGATGGGGTAGTAATTCGGAACCCGGATAATACTATATATTTGTGTTGAATTGTAAAATGACGATTATATTTGTACAAGGAGGTAACCATGGGGCATTTATCGTTTAACCTGGAAAATAAGGTATTCGTGGTAACCGGGGGCAGCCGGGGTATTGGACTTACAATTACCAAAATGCTGCTTGAACAGAAGGCCAGGGTGGCCATTTGCGGCCGAAAACAGGAAGGGTTGGATGCCGCTGTTGCCGAGCTCGATGCCGGTAACAATCTCTTAGCGCTGACGGCCCATGTTGCCCAGACCGAGGATGTGGAAAGATTATTCAACCGCACCTTAGAGGTTTTCGGTAATGTTGACGGGCTGATTAACAATGTCGGTATGAACATCGTTACCGGCCTGGTGGATGCCGATCCCGGGCTGTGGAACAAAATCATCGACAGCAATTTAAACGGCACGTTTCTGTGCTCGCGCCAGGCAGGTCAAATTATGCGGGAGCAGAAAAAAGGAAAAATTGTGAGCATTTCCTCCATCGCCGGCCGACGCTCGGCACCTTTTATGGGTATATACGGGGTGGCCAAAGCCGGCATTGAAATGATGACCAAGGTTATGGCCCAGGAGTTGGCCGCCTTTAACATCCAGGTCAATGCCGTCGCTCCCGGTATGGTCAGAACCAAATTCAGTGAACCCTTCTGGTCCAACAGCGAAATTTATGAACAAATCATTAAAACGATTCCGTTGGGAAGAATTGCCGAACCCGCAGATGTGGCCTGGACCGTATTATTTCTATGCTCAGAGGCATCCGACTTTATCACCGGCCAGACATTAATGGTTGACGGCGGTGCCAGCGCGGTTTAGCTGTTCGAAAAAATGCCTAAAGTGCATTTTAGGCATTCTGTTTTTAGGCACTTTCCGGCTTGCCCGGGTTATGTGCCCGGTTCATAAACGCCAATAGGCGACGCCTAATTTTTGGGCCTCCGCGGGGCTGAAACATCCCTTTACATCGATGACCAGGGCATTGCTGTCGACACACCGTCCGGCGATTCCCTTTAATCCTTCTTCTTTGTAAATCCGGTGCGAAACGGCCAGAATGACGGCATCAACATCCTTGATTTTTTCCAGGGGCAGCAATTTCACCCCGTAGTACTTCCGGGCTTCATCCGGATCCGCCAGCGGGTCGCTGACCAGAACTTCCACACCGTAATCTTGAAGCTCGCTGATAATATCCACCACTTTGGTATTGCGCAAATCGGGCACATCTTCTTTAAAGGTGATTCCGAGAATCGCCACCCTGGCCCCCCGAACCTGTTTGCCGGCCCTGATGAGCATTTTCACCGTCCGCTCGGCAGCGTGTTTTCCCATGCCGTCGTTGATCCGTCTCCCGGCCAGTATCATTTCCGGATGATAGCCCAGGGCTTCGGCTTTAAAGGTTAGATAATACGGATCAACACCGATACAATGGCCGCCGACCAGGCCGGGTTTGAAAGGCAGAAAATTCCATTTTGTCCCCGCCGCTTCGAGGACTTCATGGGTGTCGATCCCGATGATGTCAAAAATCTTGGCCAGTTCATTCATCAGGGCGATGTTTAAATCTCGCTGGGTGTTTTCAATGACTTTGGCGGCTTCAGCCACTTTAATTGATGATGCCTTGTGAATTCCTGCCGTCACAACTTGACCGTAAACCTTGGCCAGCATTTCACAGGTTGCGGGATCCGCGCCGGAAACAATCTTCATGATATTTTCAAGGGAGTGTACCTTGTCACCCGGATTAATCCGCTCCGGTGAGTATCCCACCGTAAAATCCTGTCCGAATTTCAATCCGGATTCCGCCTCCAGGATCGGAATACAGACCTCTTCCGTGGCCCCCGGATAGACGGTGGATTCATAGACGATACATGATCCTTTTTGCAGATGTCTTCCAACGGCAGTGGAAGCTCCCTTCAACGGACCGAGATCGGGGATACGGTAATCGTCTATGGGGGTCGGGACCGCCACGATTATGAGCCGGCAGTCGGCAAGGTCTTTAGGGTTATCCGTGTAGTGTATTTGAGCCTGTTTGAGTTGAGCCTCGGTTACTTCCAGGGTGCGGTCAATCCCGGACTCAAGCTCTTTTATCCGATCAGTCTTCAGGTCAAATCCGACAATGTCAAAATGGGCGGCAAGATGCACTGCCAGGGGCAGGCCGACATAACCCAGCCCCACAACTGCAATTTTATTTTCTCTGCTGATCAACGATTCAAATCTAACCATAGAAATCTCCGGTCCCCTGTAATAATTCTTCTTTTTCATGTATAGTTTACCATATCTACCCGGATATTTCAGTATTAAATTGGGTGGATTAAATCGCCATTAACCTGGCTAATTAATTTTATCCGGTTATCTGGAAAGGACCAGTTGTATTAGTTTTTTGGCCGGCGACTGGGCTGAAACCTAATCCGACGGCATACAAGCAAGAAGAGCTTTCTTCTCACTTGAGCTCAAATAGCGCCATTTGCCCGGCGGCAGGCTGCCCAGCTTGACGCTGGCAAATCGTTTACGCTGCAGCCGGGTCACTTCATTGCCGACCTTGCGCACCATTCGGCGGATCTGCCTGTTTTTGCCTTCCTGCAGAACCATCCGAAATCGTTTGGGCGAAATCCTGGTTATCCGCGCCGGCCGGGTTTTGGTCCCCATCAGCGGCAGGCCGTCGCTCATTTTCTTGAGGGCACCATCTGGAATCGGCCTGGCCACCGTGACATCATATTCCTTTTCGTGATCAAATGAAGGATGGGACAAGCGGTGATGGATGCGGCCATCATTGGTCAGCAGCAACAGGCCGGTGGAATCCTTGTCCAATCGACCCACCGGATAAATGCGCTCAGAGATGTCAACCAGATCCACCACAACCTTCTCGCCGGGATGGCTGCAACTGGTGACATAGTCCTTGGGCTTGTTCAAGGCAATATAAATCAGTGAATGAGAGGGCCGGACCGGTCTCCCATCAACTTCAACCTGGTCCTGGTCCGGATCAATTTTTGTGCCGAGCTCAACGACGATCTCACCGTTGACGGCAACTTTGCCGGCAACAATGAGTTTTTCCCCTTTTCTGCGAGAGCAGACACCGGCCGCCGACATAAATTTTTGTAGTCGCATTTCACTCATTTGCAATCAATATTTATGGGACGCAACACTAGGTGCGGTAGTCCGCATTGATCTTTACATAATCAATGGAAAAATCGCAGGTATAAACAGTTTCCGTCTTTTGTCCCAGATTTAAATCGATGGTGACCGTAAATTCGTCCTGCTTCAACACCCGGGTTGCTTCGGCTTCGGCCTCTTTACCGCAGCCGAACCCGCTTTTGACCATCTGGGCTGATCCGAAGAAAATATCTATTTTTTCAGGATCCACGGTGATGCCTGCCCGGCCAACGGCTGCCAGGATTCTTCCCCAGTTGGCATCCTCACCGAAAAGAGCGGTTTTAAACAGCGGCGAATTGGCCACGGTGTCTGCGATTTTATGTGCTTCCGCTTCTGTCTTGGCGCCTTTAACGACTATCTCAACCAGCTTGGTGGCACCTTCGGCATCTTTAATCAGCCATTTGGCCAGACCAATCATTACCTCATTGAGGACGGCTTGAAAAACATCCTTTTGATTCTCGCTGATCACCTTGACCGTAGAGTGCCCATTGGCCATTAAAAGGACCGTATCATTGGTGCTGGTATCGCCGTCCACCGTCATTCGATTCAGCGACCGGTCAACCGCCTTTTTGAGCATCACCTGCAACACTTCTGGTTTGGCAACAATATCGGTCATTACAAAACACAGCATGGTGGCCATATCCGGACGGATCATGCCGGCCCCTTTGATTGCACCGGTTACCGTAAATGCCTTGCCGGCCAGTTCCCCGTTGCGGCTGACAACTTTGGGAACGGTGTCCGTGGTCATGATTGCTTCGGTAAAATCAGTTATGCCGTCCGGGGCAAGTGCCTTGATTAAACCGGGAGCGGCGGATTCAATTTTTTCAACCGGCAATGGTTCACCGATCACCCCGGTGGATGCTACCAGTACGTCTTCTTCATCAACCATGAGTCCCTGGGCAACCAGTCGTCCCATGCGAATGGCATCCTGCATACCCTGCTCCCCGGTGCAGCAGTTGGCATTGCCACTGTTGACGATAACCGCCCGGCAGGACCCGTTGGCGGTTCGCTGCTGATCAAGAAGAACCGGCGCCGCTCTGACAAGGTTGCGGGTAAACATCGCGGCAACGGTTGCCGGAAATTCAGAATATATAAGTCCAAGATCTTTTTTTCCATTTTTTTTCAGCCCTGAAGCAACACCCGCAGTCTGAAAACCAGGACAATCCATCTTTTTCATCGTCTCTTCCCTCGGATTTGAATTCGCGATACCCCAACATGATGGGGTTATTTGTTAATAG
>JAIVWA010000394.1:0-4943 GCA_049190255.1 Gammaproteobacteria bacterium
GACAAACCTGCCAACCGAAATCGGGTAGTTTTCCCCGCCGAGGCATTCCTCCCCGGTTTTTTCTCCTCCTCATCCACTTCTTCCACATGCGAACCACCGCAACATCCTTTCCTCTAATCTGATGTATCTATCTGATTTTTCACCTTATTCAGTTTAAGGTGCCAAGCCGACCGATGTCGTTCAACCCCCTTTTTCATTCTGGCATATAGATTGCTCTATCTAAGTGCAACAATAATTCATTCTTTCTTTTAACATAAGAAACGACATCCAAAAATGAAGGAGAATGTGTATGAAAGCTCAACCTCAAAATACAAACATTTGTCAAACTTGTATTTATGCATCCGAATGCGTTCACTATCAAAATAGCCAAATCGCATGCAAACCGATCTGGTTTTGTGAAAATTTTGATAATACAACCGCACTACAAGTGGCTGAAAACGAGGAGATCTATTCCGAGGAGCGATCGTCTCAATCTTCCAAGCCCGGCATTGAGGCGATTTCCGGAAGGATGAAAGGGTTGTGTATTAACTGCGACAACCGGGCTTTATGTCTATTTCCTATCGTGGAAGGAGGCGTTTGGCACTGCGAAGAATATTGTTAACAAATGCTGGCCAGGCGATAGAACTTTCCGGCTTGGATTTATGCCCTGTTTCATTAACCTTTAGACGGGACTCAGCAATCCGATTGCACCTGCAGTCTGCCGGTTTTTCGCTAAACAAAGAATTTGAGTGACATGTATTAATAGGAGAATAAAAAAATGTATAAGGCAACTTTATACAAGGAAGAACAATCGAGCTCATACGTACAAGAAATATCACAAATGATAAGAAGAAAATATCCCTGGGAAAGAGAATATATTCAGGCGGTCGATGAGCTTCTTTCATCATTGAGTCTGCTGTTTGATCAGGAACCTCTCTATCAACACGAGCGTATCCTGGAAAGAATCGTCGAACCCGAGCGGATCGTCATCTTCCGGGTGCCTTGGCGGGATGATACCGGTACCATTCATATTAACACCGGCTATCGAATCGGGTTTAACAGCGCTCTCGGACCTTACAAAGGCGGCCTGCGGTTCCACGCCTCGGTGACCCTGAGTATACTGAAATTTCTGGGTTTTGAGCAGGTGTTTAAAAATGCCTTAACCGGCCTGCCTCTTGGAGGTGGGAAAGGTGGCAGCGATTTCAATCCCCGTGGCAAATCCGATGTCGAAATCGAAAATTTCTGTCAGAGCTTTATGGTTGGCCTGTACACTCATATTGGTCCCAATACCGATGTGCCCGCGGGCGATATCGGTGTAGGCGCCCGGGAAATCGGTTACTTATTTGGTCATTACAAGCGTCTTAAAAATGTGTTTGAAGGCGTGTTGACCGGAAAAGGAGTCGACTGGGGCGGTTCCCTTGTTCGACCAGAGGCCACAGGATACGGTGCCGTCTATTTTGCCGAAGAAATGTTGAAGACTCGCGCAGAGCACATCGACGGTAAAATAGTGGCAGTTTCAGGATTTGGCAATGTCGCCTGGGGTGTCGTCAAAAAGATTACGGAAATGGGAGCCCAGGTAATCACGCTTTCCGGCCCGGACGGGTTTATCTATGACAAAGACGGTGTCCAGGGGGAAAAGATCGATTACATGTTGACCATGCGTTCCAGCGGCCGCGACCGGGTGCAGGACTATTCCGATAAGTTTAAGGTTGATTTTTATCCGGGAAAACGTCCCTGGGGTGTCAAATGCGACATGGCCTTCCCCTGTGCTTGTGAAAATGAGATGGATGTCGAAGATGCTAAGGCTCTTGTCCGCAACGGGTGCCTGTGCGTCACCGAGTGCGCCAATATGCCCTTAACCCCGGATGCCATCGAGTTTTTACTTGAAAGCAACAGTCTCTATTCTCCCGGAAAAGCATCCAATGCCGGCGGCGTTTCCTGCTCCGGATTTGAAATGGCGCAAAACAGCACCAAAATAAAGTGGACCAGGGAAGAGGTCGATCAAAGATTGCGACAGGTGATGACCGACATCCACCGGAACTGCTTGCAGGCGGCTGAAAGGTATGGCGAGCCCGGCAATTATTTCAGCGGAGCAAATATCGCGGGATTTATAAAAGTGGCAAACGCCATGCTCGACCAAGGTAACACTTGATTTTTGGCCCAGGCTCAGGATATGGTTTCAGTATTTAACCTCGACATTTACCCTGAACACAAGGTGTTGGGATAAGATACCAAAATGCAAATCTCACCTGAACAGTTCGAGAGTATCCTGCCGCTGGCGGTGAAGTGGGCGGAAGCCAAAGAAAAGGTCATATTGGAGCATGGCACTGCCCTGTCTCCGCAGTATATGGAAGATGCAAGATCGGTCGGTGTGAGATTTCCGGAAAAAGTTTGGATTTACGAAGTCCCTCAGATACCCATTCCGAAGCATCCAATTTTGAAATCGGCGGTGAAGGCAACTCAACTGATTTCACCTGCAACGGTTGGACTTTCACTGAGGTACGGAATCTTTATCCATTCAAATTATTCAAATGACCGTTATATCATCGTCCATGAATTGGTTCACACCATGCAATGCGAGAGACTGGGGGGATTGTATGCCTTTTTAAAAAAATACATGTGGGAGTGCATCGAAATAGGCTATCCGCAGGCCCCGGTGGAGCAAGAAGCGGTCAGAATTGCCAGTGAGATATGCGGAATTTAGGAGTTCGATATGGAAATATTCAAAAACAAGACTTCGGGTAAGTACTTCATCGGCATTGATGGTGAAGACGGCGAAACAGCACTCATGATTACACCCCTAGGCGCGGTAAAAAAACTGGAGCTTCATTTATTTGTGCATTTGGAGACCAGCGATCCAGAAAGCCTGCTTGCCGATGAATTAATCACAGAAACACAGTTCGAAAAATACGGGCAGTACCTGGACACACTGTTACCGAGGAGTTGAATTTGACCGCCCACCAATGGATATAGAAATGAAATTACCGAACATCCAAATTAAAAAGATTCTGTATGCAACCGACTTGTCGGAAACCGCAGTTCACGCCTTTTCCTATGCAGTCAGCCTTGCCAATATATATGGCGCCAGCATTACGATCCTGCATGTGCTTGCTGAATTTCCCGAGGAAGAATTCATCTCGAATCCTGGTTAGATATGCACTGCTCCAGCTGCCCGGGATGGCTCTGCTGGTGTTGATCCTGGTCTTTGTTCAACGCTGGGTGGATCTTTCCGCATGGGTCACCTGGGGTTCCATCGCTATCTGGGTGGTCAAAGATGCCATCCTCTATCCTTAGGAACGCACCGAAAACGGCGACGAATTCTTTAAGGTAACGCAATTTTTATTGACATCGCTCCAAAAATTCCGTACATTCTTGGAGCGATGTTTAAACGAGAAATAAACCCTGCGAAAACAAAGAGCTATTTTCTTTGCTCAATTTCTGGATATTGCCGCGGCAAATGACGGCGAAACCGTCAATTTCAACAATATTGCCAGAGAGTGCTCAGTATCTGTCAAGACAGTTCAACAATACTACCAGATTCTCGAAGACACATTTCTGGCCTTTAGCCTTCCCGCATGGGCCAAAAGTGAAAGAAGGCGATTGGTCTCCCATCCCCGGTACTATTTTTTTGATACCGGCGTGACCAACGTCCTTGCCCATACATTGACCGATGAGCTGAACCCCAAAGTTTTCGGGCGGCGTTTCGAACAGTTTGTGATCGGCCAGTTCACGGCGTTCATTCATTACAGGAGACTGGATCTCCAGCTTTATTATTGGCGCACCCACCACGGGGCCGAAGTGGATGTGCTCCTGTGTAAAGGCAACCGCATCATCTGCGCCGTGGAGATCAAATCGTCTCAAAACATCGCACGAGAAAACCTTGCAGGCTTAATGAGCTTTGCAGCTGATAATGCCCGTGTGCCGGCCTATGTCCTGGGGCGAGGCCAAAACGTCCGACAATTGAAGAACAATATTACCGTCATGAACTGGGATAATTTTATTCTCGAAAGGCTGGAAAAGCTGGTGTGATATGTGTGAAACCATCTTTAAAAAACTCACCCCTGATTCCCTATAAAATAAACCCAAGGATATATTTGCCTGCTACAAACAGCACGCAGACGCACAGCATGCCCTTGATTAATCTTGCGGGGACGTATTTCTGAGTTCGGGCACCCAGATACATGCACGGTATGGGAAGCACCAACTGAGGCAGCGGCATTTTTTTCTTTGCTTTTGTCATTCCGTGTGACGGTATCCTTGAAAAGGCGCCACCCAATATAAAGAAGAACGATGCCGACAAAAAGCTTAAAGTCTTTCGGGTTCGGCAGATACACAATTCGAATCCAGGCGCCGATAAAAGTTCACACCTATATACAACTTTATAAAACGTATCCCAGGCATAATACAAGAGTTCCTGCAGTTTTCCGGCCGACATCTGCTTGGGATGATAGACGACCTTGTCGGCGGAAAAATCATTCCAGTCGGATGAAAAAATCCGGTCCTCCTGCTTGAGATCATCATAGGCCCTGGTGTGGGGAAAGGGCGTCAATAGCGTAAATTCAGCCAGGTTAAGATCGATCTCAAGTAAAAAATCCACCAGACGTTTGATAAAATCTTCTGTATGATGGTCCAGCCCGAGAAGCATGTGCATTGTATACTTGAATAACCACCCCCTGTCACCTCGCTGTTTACACCCGAATCAATACCAGGGCGTTCTCCATCAACACGCTGACCGCTTCGGAAGAAAATCCGAATTCCTGCTTCAGGAATGTTCCGGCTTCACGGGCGATGGCATTTTTTTGATCCGTCGAATTTAGATCTTCCATTATCTCCAATCCTCTAAGCCGAACTATACGGTCCCGGTATTCATGACCTTCGCAATTCGCAACGGAAAGAGCATAAAAAAAGGCCAACAGTGATAAACACCGTTGGCCTATCTCGAACCGATCTCCTCGTTGGTCGAG
>JAIVWA010000395.1:0-4916 GCA_049190255.1 Gammaproteobacteria bacterium
GCCCCGCCATCGAAGCGGCCAGTTTGATTAATGTTGACTTGCTGCCGGTTGTCCTTAATATATACAGAACAAACTCCCGCTGACTGCGCGGGAGAAAAAGGAAGTGTTCCATAATGGCGCAAGAGGATTATTACCAGGTATTAGGGGTGGACCAAAATGCTACCGGCCAGCAGATCAAGGAGGCTTTTCGGAAACTGGCCTTTAAATACCACCCGGATCGCAATAAAGAAAACCCTGTTGCGTCTGAACAAATGAAAAAGGTCAACGAGGCCTATGCCGTGCTTTCCAATGCGGCCAAAAAAGGTGAATATGACACCTTGAAAAATCAGTTTGGATCTTCGGCCTATACCCATTTCAGAAATAATTATTCGGAGCAGGATATCTTCAACGGATCGGACATTCATCACATTTTTGAAGAAATGGCCCGTGCGTTCGGCCTCAGGGGGTCCAACGAAATTTTCAAGGAATTCTACGGCAAGGGTTACCAGCAGTTTGAATTCAAAAATTCCCGGGGATTTGCCAGGGGCTATGTGTTTGGGAATCCGTCAAAGGCGCAGGGGCAAGGACGGACACCGTTTCCAATTGGCGGGAATATAGGGAAAGTTACCCGCTTTTTGCTCGAGAAAATCAGCGGTATCCAGTTGCCCCAAGATGGCGCCAATGTTGATGAACACCTTTATCTGACGCCGGAGCAGGCACTGCAGGGAGGGCCTTATGCCTATTACCTGCGCAGTCATTCCAAGAAACTGGTGGTTAAAATACCCCCCGGTGTCCGTCCCGGTCAGCGCATTCGGCTGGCCGGGCTGGGCCAGGACGGCCGGGGCGGAGGCAAACCCGGAGACCTGTTTTTAAAGGTTCACGTCCGCAAACCGCTGATGAAGTCCATTAAAGATTTATTTTCCTAATTTATTTTACGTCGATTTCGCCTTTGAGGGTTTTTTTCAACCCCTCGAGGGTACCCCTCCAACCGATATCTTCTCCGATCATGATACCGATGATGACATCTTTTTCTACACTGACTTCCATAACAATCTCTTCTTCGCCGATCTTAAATACCGCTTCCGCCCAACGCTCGGCCGGCAGACCATTGGTTTCGCAATCATAGTCTGTCCGGATCTCGCCGGTCATCCTGATCTCAGCCATGAATAATTCCTTTCTAGATGAGCTTATGGAGTTTTTGTGTCAGCTCTTCAAATTCGTCACCGCAAAAACAGTATTGCATATCCAGAAAACGTGCGCGCAGGGCACGCACGTCTTCTTTGACGTCCCGGCCCCTGAGGATAACATCGGCCATGAGTTGGGCCAGTTGCTGAAAATCGTCGCCGCTCATTCCAAAGCGGGTCATTTCCTGTACACCGGTCCGCAAAGAACCGGAGGCCGTAAACCCTTCCTCATCGGGTGCGGCCTGATAGTTGAGAACGATATTGTTATCTTCCAGGCGCTGCGCGATTTCCGGCCCCCTGGCATAACCCACATTGATGATGACCTGGTGCGTCTCCGTATAAGAAATATCGGGATCACCGGCGATATCCAGCCCGCATTCCTTCAGGGCCGCCGCAAACGCCTTGGCATTGGTCAACACCGCTTTCTGGTAGTCGTTTTTAAAATGATTCATCTCGTAGGCGGCCAGGAGCAGTCCCACGAGGGTCCCCAGATGGTGATTGCTGAGACTGCCGGGAAAGGATCGGCGCTGAATGGCTTCCCAGAATTCATAGTGCACATCTTCTTCCGTATAGTTGACGGCGATGATACCGCGTTGGGTACCGTAAAAGGTTTTATGGGTGGATCCGGTCACGATGTCGGCGCCTTCCTTGAAGGGTTGCTGGAAATAAGGTCCGATCAAACCCAGAACATGGGCCATGTCGTACATCAGCAGGCAATCCAGTTCCAGTTCGTCAAGTACCGCGCGGATTTCGCTGACCGGTTCACGGTGAATGATCATGCTCTTGCCCAGAAGAATCAACTCCGGCCTGTGCTCGTCAATTAATTTGCGGGTGGTTTCCACATCTATTTTGTAAGGGTTGTCCGCCAGGACCGGGAAATTAACCACCGCCGGTTTCTCCCATTTTGGATCGCGCATCACAAAATCTCTTAACGCTCCCATGGGCTGGGCGCTTAAATGCCCACCTTTGATGATGTGGTTATTCATTATTTTTCGAATTCGGCGCTGCTCACTTTTCCGATCGGCCCGGTTTAAATAATCCACCATGGCGCTGAAGACGGCGACGTTGGCCATCTGACCCGAGATTACCCGTGTCTCTACTTCGGTGCATTCCAGGTACTTTTGAAGTTCGGTTATGAGCAAAGATTCGACTTCCGATATGAATTCCGTACCTTGATAGTAGAATATATCCGCTTCTTTAAAGGCCTTAACCTGTTTGTGTTCGGCATATCGCCCAACCGGGTCCATGATGGACAGCATCCGCACCATGGCCGAATAGGATTGTTCCGACGGAATCAAGTTGATACATTCTTTTTGACGCCAGATCGTATTGGCCGATGCTTTTTCAATCAGGGTCCGGACATTTTGTGTCATCTGCTCATTGGCCTGCAATGATGTCTTCTGCTCGCGAAGCTGATCGTATCTTATGGGCCAGGAATAGGGCGGGGCTTCGTTTCTAAGAAAATAAGGGACAATCACAGCATTGACTTTTTTACCCCTAATCTCGATCTGGATTTCATCACCCTCAACCAGGTCGCTGTCCAGCAGAGCCAGCCCAATGGCTCTCATCTGCTTAGCGTCACTCTGTAAAGAAGAAAGGCCGACCCCCTCACTTGGCCAATAGGGTACCATGGTACCGCTGGTAATATATCCCACCGGCTTTTCTGCGCGAAATACCCTGGCACCGGCTCGCGCAATGCCCTTTCCCATCAGCTCGATGGGTTGAATTATTCTGGGAAGATTTTTCAGGGCGCTGTAATCGCGGTCGATGATTCGCCTGAAAGCCTCAAACTGCTCCAGTAAAGGCTTCCGGCCCACAAAATCTCCTTTAAGCGGCGAAAAACTTAGGGCCAAGCGCGCCAGACTGCAGGCAAAGATCGGAATTTCTGTGTCTTCCGGATCAAGACCCAGCTCATGTCCGTAAAGCGGCAGCCCGGCTTCCAATCGCAGCGTATCGCGGGCTCCCAGACCAATCGGAGCCGCCCCTTTTTCCAGCAGCTGATCCCATATCGGCAGGGCATCCCGGCGTTCGATAAAAAGCTCAAAGCAGATCGGCTCACCGGTGTATCCGGTACGCGCGACCAGGACCTGATGGCCATCGATCGACACCGTACTCAAAGCGTTGCGGATGGGCTCCGGCAGCTGGCCGGAATCCATGATACCCGTTAATATCTGCTTGGCCCTCGGTCCCTGCAAACTGAGCATCGTCAGATCCATGGTGCGGTCCTCGATGTTCACCGGACCGAATTTATCTTTGAATGTCATCAGGTGCTGCCAGTCTTTTTCCCGGTTGGCGGCATTGACCACCAGCAGGTATTCATCTTCCACAAAGCGATAAAGATAGGCATCGTCGATGGCACCGCCGGTTTCATTGGGTATCATGGTGTACTGGCCTTCTTCGACTTCAATGGCGGCCGCATTATTGGTCAGTCCGTGCTGTAAAAAATCAAGGGCGCCGGCACCGCCGACAATGAATCGCCCCATATGGGAAACATCAAACAGCCCGGCCTGTTTGCGGGTGCTCAGATGTTCCTGCACAATGCCGGATTCGTATTGCACCGGCATATCCCAACCGCCAAATTCCACCATTTTGGCACCGAGGCCGACATGCTTGTCGTAAAACACCGTTCTTAGCAGCTGTTCCATTGGATTCATCCCTTCTTTTGGGGTTAAGTGAATTGCAGCGATTAGAGGTTCAGCGTTCAGAGGTTCAAAGGTTTGAAGTTCAGCATCGTCCTCGTCGTCGTCCTCGTCCTCGTCCTCGACAAGTTTCCGATTCACGAGTACGACGACGAGGACGATAAAGATCAGATCCGACCGTAGTACCTAAATCTCCGAAATCCTCAACCCTGAACCCCTGAACCCACCAATAGATAAATAAAATCGGTGCGGGTGTCAATTGGTTATCGTATTGACACGCCTTTTGCTTTGCATCTATAGTCAACAACCAACCGCTTTATTACACCCCATGGGAGGAATCATGACCGACCCTGCCGCCAGCGAAAAAAATCCCTGGTACTCTATTATTACATTTTTCACCCGCAAGCTTATGATTTTGCAGGTCATTGCCAACCTGGCCGGAGCCGGCATTGTGACATCCTACTTTATGTTTTTTGATACGAACCTTAAGGTTCAGCGGATTACAAATGATCTCATCGTGATCGGCATCATGTTTGTCGGGCTGGTCCTTATTGCGATGGTTTTTTTGAAGCGCTGGCAGAAAGACCTGATGCACTTCGTTGATCTAAAAATGCACAAACAGGATGTGGATTCAGACCTTCGCAAAAGGGTCCAGCAAAAAATCCTGAATCTGCCATATGTGTCTTCACTGACCAGCCTGTTTAACTGGTTTCTGGCCGCCATTATCATGACGGCATACTTTTCACCGGGTCTTTCGGAAGGCTCCCCGGCCCTATGGTTTCCTGATGGTTTACGTACTTTTGTCGGTGTGATAATTGCCGGTATCGTCACCTGTGCCATCGTCTTTTTTACCGTTGAGATATACTGCCGCAAAATATGGCCTTATTTTTTCCCGGACGGCGGGCTGATGCAAACCCCCGGGGTGTTTCGTCTCAAGCTCCGCATTCGCATGCTCATCATTTTTGGTCTGGCCAGCCTGTTGCCGATCATTTTAATGGCCGTCTTGTCGTACAACAAAGCCAAGATGATGCTGGTGCTGGAACCCGGGGAAGTCATCGGCAGTCTCTTGTATTTAACGGCCTTTTTGCTGGTGGTCGTGCTGGCGACAGCCATC
>JAIVWA010000396.1:0-4907 GCA_049190255.1 Gammaproteobacteria bacterium
TATCTATTTTTTCAAAATATTTTTAGGTTTAAATTATCTATCGGCCAGGGGCTTTACCTATTGTAAATTCAGTATCTTTTGCGCGTGAAAGAATTTTTTGGCACAACTTGTTCGTAGATCAAATCCTTGCCGCCTACTATTCTTTACTTGCCATGGCCTTAGTTTTAAATCAATTGGAATTAAAAAATACCGAAAAAACTTTGATTATTGTGGCCTGGGGTCTATTTAAGGCAAACCCTTTACCATCATGCATTATTGTGGTCATTGTTTTTCGGTGTTTTACCTTCGGGGTAGATTCTGTTTTGGTAAACTTCACTTAAAAAAAATAACTAATACCTGAATTTTTACCAGCAAACTTCGCTTCGGATAGATCACCGATATACACGCTTATTCACTGTCGGTAAGAATACGTGCAAAATTCAGGTATTAATATATTACAGGAAAATCCAGCCGCAATGCCAAAACATATTTAATAATTCTTGGCATAATGTCTTCTCCTTGATTTTTATGCTAGATTTCATTATATTAAAAGATTCAGAGAATATAAACATAATGGTTAGAATTAGTAATAAAAACAGATATTAAACTTATTAACGTTAATATGTTATAGAGAATATAGGACGGTTCAGGGTTCAGGGTTCAGGGTTCAAAGGTTTAAGGGCCGGAGCTTCGGAGTTAATGTTACTTTCGAACTCATACAACCTGAGTTCTGAATAGAAATCGCAAGAAAAATAATGATTTCAGGATTAAGGAATGGTAATTACCCTGAGATAAAACTTACAAAGTCAAAGGATTCCAACCCTGAACGTTGAACCCTGAACCTTTGAACCTCACAGTATAGTTATGGAACCAGCCCGTTATGATGCCTTAAGGCAACTTAGAGGTCATATCCCCCGGTTAGCGGATTTGCTCAAAATTGGAAACGATGAGGAAATCCGATTCTGGCAAGATATCGTCGATGCCAAGCTGCTCTCCCGACTCGCGCCTGATTTCCCGATGGTGGCCGCCATCTGCGGTGGCGGTTCCTCCGGTAAATCCACGTTGTTCAATTCCCTGGTGGGGGAGCATTTTGCTCCGACCGGCGGGAAAGCAGGATTGAACCGACGGGTATTATTTTCGATTCCGGCAGCGCGAGCCGAACAAACCAATCTTATGGCCGATTTGGCCCAACCCTTCAAGTCAGAGCCTCAGCCCCTGCAGGACACAGAACAACTGATCATCCCCGGCGAACCACTCTATGTTTTAAATCAATCGCCATTGAATAATCTGGTGATCCTGGACACGCCGGATTTCGACACCGGTGCCAAGGGATCCTACACCAACCGGGAGATCACCCGTATGGCCCTGGAGGCCTCGGACTTCCTGATTTACGTATTTACCAACTCAAATTACAACAACCGGGACAATACGGATTTTATAGCGCAAATGCTCACTGGAATCGGTATGCGCAAATGCTTTTTGGTTTACCGGGTATATCCGAGTTTTACCCAACAGGAAGTACTTGATCATGCGATGACAGTGGCAAAGGGAATTTACGGTGACCGGGCGGACGAATTCCTGCTGGGGGTCTATCGCACCGATGAAGATAATAAGGTGGCGGCCGGGCAGCAGTTTATGAAACTTATGCCGGTTGAGAAGCACGATCCGGAATTTTCAGAGGCCTTGAAGTCTATTGACGGGGCTGGACTCAGATTCGAGCTTTATGGATCCATTTTAACCGATGTTTTAAATCGGGCAGAAAATATAACCCGCCAATCAAAAGTCTCCTTTGATGAACTGCAATTGTATCTCGACGCACTGCAGATGGCTCAGAGCCACAGCGTCCAGGAGGCGCTGAAGCATTTCCCGATGGATCGTGTGATGAGGCGGTTCGCCCGGATCTGGTCGGCAACCGACCCGCCGCACGTGAAAATTATGCGACGAACAGGCAATGTGATCGAATTTCCCCTGAAAATGTTGCTCGGTGCTGCCGGTTGGGCCAGAGACCAGCTCTTAACGGACAAACCGGATCCATCGCCGTCAAAAGAGTTTACCAAAAAATTGGATGAAGATCTGGCAACGGCCGTGACCAAGATAAATTATCAAGCGGTGAGTTCCCAAATTTCGGTATCCGGGTCTTTGAGTGATCCTGTGGCCGGAAAAATGGTTGCACTTATAGAGAAAATAAGAGTTGAAAAAAGTCTTGATAAAACCAAGCCCCCCAAAGCCGAACCAGCGGGCGAGGGCAAAACCCTCACCTTTCTGGTTGACGCCCATCCGGTGGTTTCATCCGAACAGGAGAAATTGCGCGCCCGGGATTTTAAATCCGTTTTGCAGTCTATCCTGGCCGAAAAAGAGGATATTGTCGCGATTACCCGGAACATGGAAAAGGACCTCGAAAAGCTGGCCGATCATTTTCGCAGCAAGATGGGCCTGTGGCGCAAAATCAGCCAGACCTTTTGGGCGCTTCTCAACGTTTTACCGGCAACGGTAGCGGTCACCTATGTGCTTTCCACCGGAGATCCGGTGGGCGCTGCCGGCCTAAAAGTAAAACTGACCGGGCTTTTCGGAGCCAAGGATCTATATGCGCTGTTTGCGATTCCGGTTACCACCGGTTTGAAAAGCGCCGACCGTAAACGGATCGAGGAAATGCTGGCGCCCATTGTCCAAACCTGGTTGAATCATAAATTAAATACCGTACAGCATCTATTGGAAGAAAACATCACCGGGGGGATTTTACAGTGTGCCCGAAAAAACATAGAAGATGTCGACCAGATAATCGGTACAGTCGAAAATTTGATGGAAACTTGCAAAAACCCCCATTTAGAGTCTTAATTGTTATTTCTTTGCATTTATTTGGAATTTCCGGTTTATCCGGGTTAGGGATCTGAGATATAATGCTATCAAACCGACAGACCGCTGCCCTGAAGGCATTCGGCAAAATCGAGAGTTACAAAAATGATCTAAATATGCTGGGATCCACACTCGGTGGCCTGTCACTGTGGATGCCGGCCACGGCGCTTAAGAAACAATGTGATGAAGCCATTCGAATGATCAATGACATTGCCGAGCGCTTCGACCGCAAGCTGGTGGTAACCATCGTCGGTCCCTGCGGCGCCGGAAAATCCACCTTACTCAATGCCCTGGTCGGTGTCGATGATCTGTCACCGGCCGGACATCAGCGTCCCACCACCGGCCATGTCATTGTCTTCAGCAGCGACCCGCAGGATGCCGACCAGCTGGTAACCGGTCTCGGCAGTGAATCCGTGGAAGTCAAGTCAGGTTCTGCCGCGGCCACACTGGAGCATGTGCTCATCATCGACACGCCGGACACCGACAGCATGGCCTATCAAAAGCACAGTCCGCTGGTGCGCGAAGCCATCGCACGCTCCGACATGCTGATCTGTGTGTTTGACTCTGAGAATCCCAAAAGAAAGGACCATGTTGATTTTCTGGCCCCCTTTATCCGCAGATTCAATGGAGAGTCGCTGGTGAGCGTGATCAACAAATGCGATCGCCAGGACGAAGCGGAATTGAAAGACCGGATATTGCCGGATTTTTCAGCCTACATTCAGGCCGCCTGGCAAACCACGGTGGACCGCATGTTGTGTATCAGTGCGCGCCGGCATTTGCAGGATCCGCAATTCGACGAGACCGCGGGCCCCAAACATGATTTTGATCAATTTGAAGACCTGCGGGAGTTGATTTTTGACAGCATCAACCGCGCCGGGTATGTGGTGGACAGGCGGCTTGAAAATGCGCGAAGTTTACGGGATTTTGTCTTCGCAGAGGTTAGCCGTGAGATTTCCGGGCACCGAACTTCCCTGATAACGGCGGAGCGTCAAATGCGTGAAGCCCAAAAAAAATCCTTCCTGGATGCCGTCTCTGCCATGAAAAAAGATGATTCGCGGCAGCTTTTCGGTGTCGGTCTGATGATGTACCAGAAACTGTCCCAGCGCTGGATCGGACCGGTGGGGTGGATGATCGCCATCTGGGCGCGCCTGCTGATTTTCGGTGCAGGTATTGCTGCGCTGTTCAGATTCGGCCGCCCGGTCAGCCAGATAATGGGGATGATTTCCGCCTGGCGGCATTTTAAAGAATCCAAAGCGGCCGTTGCCGATACGAGCAACGATGAGCGGGTGGGAGCCGGCCTGCGGACCTATCGTCTCACCGCCATGAGCAGTTGGCCGGATATTGCCGAATCCTTAGTCGGCGGCGGGTTTGACAGCACCGTGCGTCGGGTGGAGGATGCGCTGCCGGATACCGGCACATTCAGCGATAAATTAGCCGGGATCTGGAGCAACGCCCTGGATTCCGAAATGGAACGTATGGCCCGCAAACTTTCCGGAATGCTGCTGCAATTTGTGCTCAACCTGCCGATGTTCGCTGTTCTGGGATATACCGGCTGGATTACGGTACAGCGCTTCTTACAGGGCAGTTATCTTGCAGGTAACTTTTTTCTGCATGCGCTGTGGACCATCGGAATTATTTTGCTGTTGAGCTTTTTCCTGTTTCAGATCTTGGTCCGCCTGGTTGCCAGCCCGGAACGGGTGAAACGGTTATTGAACTGGAAGGCATGTTAACATCATTGAATATTGACGAATGACTATTGATTTCAGTTTTCGCGAGCTTGAAATTTTTTGCAAGGTTGTCGAATTGGAAAGTTTTTCAAGGGCGCCGAAGCGGTTTTTTTGGTGCAGGCATCGGAATAACCTGTTTGACATATCGGAGTCTGTCGTTGTATTTTAGCAGTGCTGTAAACAGTGCTTTAAGAATCAGGAGGAAAATCTATGGCGAAAACATCTGCTCTAATTTTGGCCCTTTTCTTAAAGTTTTTGATATCATGACAATGGTAAGAAAAGACATGAAATTTATTTTTGTCTGTCCGACTCAAAACAAGATATTTGAGAGTACGGATTTCAGAATCC
>JAIVWA010000397.1:0-4903 GCA_049190255.1 Gammaproteobacteria bacterium
GGTTTCCTGCTGATTGTCCGCACCGATCGGATTTTCACTGTTCGCATCGGTCGGTATTTCTACCTTTGATACGAACGAGTACCGTCGGATACTCGGATGTTCCAGCATATAGCCAGGTTTTGTAACCGCCATTCAGATGTCTGTCTAACGGTTATAGTTACCGCCGCCGTTTACTGGGGCTTGAGTTCAAAGCTTCGCTCCGAAGAGCTAACCTATCCCCTTGACCTTCCAGCACCGGGCAGGCGTCAGAGCGTATACAGCGTCTTGCGACTTCGCACGCTCCTGTGTTTTTAGTAAACAGTCGCTTGGGCCTGGTCTCTGCAACCCCATCGGGCTTCGGACGCGAAGTCCTACACCCTACCGGGGCGCTCCTTCTCCCGAAGTTACGGAGCCATTTTGCCGAATTCCTTAACCAGAGTTATCTCGCTCGCCTTAGTATTCTCTACCTGTCCACCTGTGTTGGTTTGGGGTACGGGCACCACAGGAGCTCGCTAGAAGCTTTTCTTGGCAGCATGGGCGTTCAGCGGCTTCGCCTATATCGGCTCGGCTTCGCGCCTCGGACTTCGTGAGATCCGGATTTGCCTGGATCTCGTCCTACACGCTTACCCCGGGTCAACCATCGCCCGGGTCCACTTACCCTTCCGCGTCACTCCATTGCTGGCCTACTACCAACTGGGTCGGTAGGCCCCGAAGGGCTTTCCTTAGCAAGTTGGATTCAGCCTGGACGCGCCTGTGGTGGTACGGGAATATCAACCGGTTATCCATCGATTACGCCTCTCGGCCTCACCTTAGGCCCCGACTAACCCTGGGCGGACGAGCCTTCCCCAGGAAACCTTGGACATTCGGCGGAAGAGATTCTCACTCTTCATTCGCTACTCATGCCGACATTCTCACTCGAGTGGCCTCCACGGCTGGCTTCCGCCGCCGCTTCGTCGGCCACACGACGCTCCCCTACCGCTCTCATCCCCTGGACCTTCTCCTGACGGATCAGGCCGGGGTTAACGATAAGAACCCGTAGCTTCGGTGCAGAACTTGAGCCCCGTTACATTTTCCGCGCGGGATCACTCGACCAGTGAGCTGTTACGCACTCTTTAAAGGAATGGCTGCTTCTAAGCCAACCTCCTGGCTGTTTGAGCAACTCCACATCGTTTCCCACTTAGTTCTGACTTTGGGACCTTAGCTGACGGTCTGGGCTGTTTCCCTTTCGACCATGAAGCTTATCCCCCATGGTCTGACTGCCGTACTTAGCGCATTGGGATTCGGAGTTTGACTGGGGTCGGTAAGCTTGTTGGCCCCCTTACCCAATCAGTGCTCTACCCCCAATGCGGAACATACAACGCTAGCCCTAAAGCTATTTCGGGGAGAACCAGCTATCGCCGAGTTTGTTTGGCCTTTCACCCCTATCCACAGGTCATCCCCCCAGTTTTCAACCTAGGTGGGTTCGGGCCTCCACGAGGTCTTACCCTCGCTTCACCCTGTCCATGGATAGATCACCCGGCTTCGGGTCTATGACATGCGACTAGACGCCCTATTAAGACTCGCTTTCGCTGCGGCTCCGTCACTCGACTTAACCTCGCCACATATCAATAACTCGTCGGCTCATTCTTCAAAAGGCAGGCCGTCAGGATCACAAGTGATCCCTCCGACTGCTTGTAAGCTAATGGTTTCAGGTACTATTTCACTCCCCTCACCGGGGTGCTTTTCACCTTTCCCTCACGGTACTAGTCCGCTATCGGTCGTTCGGAAGTGTTTAGCCTTACGAGGTGGTCCTCGCAGATTCACACGGGATTTCACGGGTCCCGTGCTACTTGGGAACACCCTCTGGAGACTTGACAGGTTTCAGCTACGGGGCTGTTACCTCCTGTGGCTCCGCTTCCCAGCGGATTCGCCTACCTGCAAGTTTTGTAACTCCATGACGGCTTCGATGCACCGTCTGAAGGGTCCCACAACCCCGATATGGCAACGGCATCGACCTTTGACACCATATCGGTTTGGGCTCCACCCGTTTCGCTCGCCGCTACTCAGGGCATCGCTGTTGCTTTCTTTTCCTCGGGGTACTGAGATGTTTCAATTCCCCCGGTTCCCTCTACCGGTCCTATGTGTTCAGACCGGAGTGACTGGGCATAACCCCAGTCTGGTTTTCCAATTCGGACATCCCCGGGTCAACGCTTGCTTGACAACTCACCGGGGCTTATCGCAGCCTGCCACGTCCTTCATCGGCTCCGAACGCCAAGGCATCCACCATCAGCTCTTAGTAGCTTGAATAATATTGAATACTTTGACTTTAACTCGTACTCGCTATGCAGTTCTCAAAGAGCCGGAGAGGTTCGATGCCACCGCTTTCGCGGCGTCACCGGACTCCCTCACGACTGAACAGCGTGTCCGACCCGATCTACAAGATCCGGTCCGTCGGTTCGCATCCACCCGAAGGTGGTTGCCGTCCGACCGGCCGGCGCTCATCGCCGGACCGAATAACCAATGGATTGACTAGGAACTCGAGATCATCGTGAATGATCTCTCAGTTGCTCCTTAGAAAGGAGGTGATCCAGCCGCACGTTCCCGTACGGCTACCTTGTTACGACTTCATCCCAGTCACCGATCCCACCTTCGGCAGCTCCCTCCCAATAAAGGGTTAGGCCACTGACTTCGGGTGTTACCGACTTCCGTGATGTGACGGGCGGTGTGTACAAGCCCCGAGAACGTATTCACCGCGGCTTTGCTGATCCACGATTACTAGCGACTCCGGCTTCATGGAGTCGAGTTGCAGACTCCAATCCGAACTAGGGATGACTTTAAGGGATTCGCTCACCTTTGCAGGTTGGCAGCCCGTTGTATCACCCATTGTAGCATGCGTGCAGCCCTGGACATAAGGGGCATGATGACTTGACGTCATCCCCGCCTTCCTCCGAGTTGTCCCCGGCAGTCTCCCATGAGTCCCCACCATTACGTGCTGGCAACATAGGACAGGGGTTGCGCTCGTTGCGGGACTTAACCCAACATCTCACGACACGAGCTGACGACAGCCATGCAGCACCTGTCATGGGCGCATAAGCACCCTATATTTCTACAGGTAGACCCATGATGTCAAGTCCAGGTAAGGTTCTTCGCGTTGCGTCGAATTAAACCACATGCTCCACCGCTTGTGCGGGCCCCCGTCAATTCCTTTGAGTTTTAACCTTGCGGTCGTACTCCCCAGGCGGAACACTTAATGCGTTTGCTGCGGCACAGCAGGGGTCAATACCCGCTACACCTAGTGTTCACCGTTTACTGCGTGGACTACCAGGGTATCTAATCCTGTTTGCTCCCCACGCCTTCGCGCCTCAGCGTCAGTATTGGTCCAGGAAGTCGCCTTCGCCACCGGTGTTCCTCCTGATATCTACGCATTTCACCGCTACACCAGGAATTCCACTTCCCTCTCCCATACTCAAGTCCCTTAGTTTCAAGTGCACTTCCGGGGTTGAGCCCCGGGCTTTCACATCTGACTTAAGAAACCGCCTACGCGCTCTTTACGCCCAGTAATTCCGAATAACGCTTGCACCCCCCGTGTTACCGCGGCTGCTGGCACGGAGTTAGCCGGTGCTTCCTTCAGTGGTACCGTCAACACATGGTGGTATTATCACCATGTGGGTTCTTCCCACTTGACAGAGCTTTACGACCCGAAAGCCTTCATCACTCACGCGGCGTTGCTGCGTCAGGGTTTCCCCCATTGCGCAAAATTCCTCACTGCTGCCTCCCGTAGGAGTCTGGACCGTGTGTCAGTTCCAGTGTGGCTGATCATCCTCTCAGACCAGCTAACCATCGTTGCCTTGGTAGGCCATTACCCTACCAACAAGCTAATGGTACGCGGGCTCATCCCCAAACAGAAGCTTTCATGTAGAGGCCACCTTTGATCTTAAAAACCGAGGTCCTTAAGATATTATCCGGTATTAGCATCGCTTTCGCAATGTTATCCCCAATTCAGGGGTAGATTACCCACGCGTTACTCACCCGTGCGCCACTTTACTAACTTCAGCAAGCTGAAGCGTTCTCGTGCGACTTGCATGTGTTAAGCACGCCGCCAGCGTTCATTCTGAGCCAGGATCAAACTCTCCAATTGAATTGTAAAATGCTGTTTGGAGAACAGCATCATTTTTTCGGACCCGACTCATCCGAATCCACTATTTAGTTTTCAAAGATCAAATGCCCGCCATGATCGAGATGGCGGTCTAAAAAAGCCGAATATTAACCGTAAAACGACTTCTTAAATATACTAATTTGTTTGCTCTTGTCAACCTTTTTTCGACTTCCGAATCAAATTTGAAGTATCTTTTTTCAAGGCCTACAAGATGACCGCAAAAGCATTATATTTATAATTATATTTTATCTGTGTCAAGAGAAAAAACGTATTTTTATTATAAAAATAGCAAGCTGATGAACTTCTTTCAGGCAGGCTTTTCGCGACTCACAGACAGAGAGGTGGAAACTATAACGGTTAGTTCCTTTTGTCAACCCAATTTTGTAGAATTTTAACCTTTTCTTAACAAATTTGAAGGCCTAGGGTTTTCTATAAAAGGTGTCAGGAAATAAGGGTTCAAAGGTTCAGGGTTCAAGGTTCAGAGGTTCTGTCTAAAAGCGAATACCCGCCTGCCATGCGTAGTGCGTTGGGTTGGTGTAATCATTGATTTATAAATCAAATGGTTAAATTTGTCTCACACCGGTTTAAAGGCATTGCGGGCAGGTCGAATATCGAATAATGAATGTTCCGCCGCAGGCGGATCGAAGTAATGAATTCTGCCCGCCGTGAGCTTTTGGGTCGAACGGTCTATTTTAAAAAAGACTGAGCAAAGCGATTCCACCCTTCGACATTCTGCGGTTCGATATTCGATATTCTGCGGTTCGCTGTTCCAACTATGTGTAGTTTCAT
>JAIVWA010000398.1:0-4903 GCA_049190255.1 Gammaproteobacteria bacterium
CCAGCAAAACAAAACGGTTATTGACGCCTACCTGGGAACCGGTGCCAAGACGTAGAATTAAGTATCTATCTTGAAATATTATTAATCGGTTATAGCGACTAATCTCATTTTTAAAGTGGAAGGGGTTATATAAAATCCGAATTTCGGATTTATTCATCAATGCCCGACGATTAAGCACAATCTTGGGCATATCTTATAACTGGTAAATTGCCTAACAGCGAAAAAAGGAGGAAGCATCATGAAAAAAGTTGGAATTCTTGTTCTATGTTTGGCCTTAATTCTGGGGTTTCATGGGCTGGCTGCGGCCGAAACCCTGAAAATCGGTACCTTAAGCCCCCTGACGGGCCCCTATGCTCAGGACGGCACGGACATCCTGCAGGGTGTTAAAACGGCGGTTGCCGTCTACGGACCGCTCAAAGGTTATGACAAGGTCGAGGTCATGCCCGGTGACAGCGCCTGCGACGGTGGTAAAGCCACCATGGCCGCCAACAAACTGATCAACAGCGGTGTCAACGTAATCATCGGTGCCTATTGCTCATCGGCCACCGAACCGGCGCAGATCCCGATTATGGAGGCCAAGATCGTCCAGATTACCCCGGCTTCCACCAACGAGCGTTTGACCGCCAAAGGCTACAAATATTTTTTCCGTATGCCTCCCAGAGATGACGTCCAGGCCTGGTCGACGGTGCAGTTTCTCGAGAAGAAACTGAAAGCCAAAACCATAGCACTGATCGACGACAAACAGACTTACACCGCCGGACTGACCGCCAACATCACCCGATTCGCCAAAGAAAGCGGCAAAGTGAAAATTATTGCCCATGAATACATTACCCCCGGCGACAGCGACTTCTCCGCGGTTCTCACCAAACTCAAAAGAGTCAACCCGGACGTGATCTACATGAGTGTTTACCAGCCTGAAGGCTCCAAGATGATCCAGCAGGCCCGTAAGCTGGGCATGAAATCCGCCTTTGTCAGCGAAGACGCGGTTTTTCATCCCAAGTTCCTGGAAATTGCCGGACCGGCGGCCGAAGGTGTTTACCTGACCTTTGCCGAGGCTCCGGATACACCGGAAAGACGTCAGTTTATTAAAACCTACAAGGCGATGTGGAAGACCGACGCGGTCGGCTCCTATGCCTATTACGCCTATGATGCCGCCATGATGGCCCTGGCCGCCGTTGAAAAAGCCGGCACGACCCAGGCCGATACGCTGCAAAAAACCCTGCGCGGCAACACCTGGCCGGGAGTGAGCGGCGACATCAAGTTCGACCAACATGGTGATCGCAAACTGGCTCACATCGTCTGGATCGTCAAGGACAACCAGTTTGTACCTTACTGGAATCCATTGACAGGCAAGGACCTATAAAAAAATACGGACCGGGTGGAAATCGCCCGGTCCGATTTTTTTCAGAAAACAGAGGACAGAAAACAGACGACAGAGATATCTGAATGTCAGAAGGTGGAATGCGAAATGTATCCTCTTTCCGAATTCCGATTTCTGTCCTCAGACCTCTGTCACCTGACTTCTGACATCTGTCATCTGGCTTCTGTCTTCTGTCATCTGAATTGAATAAAGGATCTCAAATCCCATGGATCTGTCCGCATTCATTTTACAGCAGTTTGTCAACGCCATATTTCTTGGCAGTATCTACGCCCTGATTGCTCTGGGCTATACCATGGTTTACGGCATCATCGAATTGATCAATTTTGCCCATGGTGAGTTGTTTACAGCCGGGGCCTTTATCGGGCTCATCGTTCTAACCGCCCTGCAGCAAATAGGTTGGGTGGAAACCCATTTTATCCTCACCATGATCATCGTCTTCGCCATGGCGATGGCCTATGTCGCCGTTCTGGGAGTGGCCCTGGAGCATGTGGCCTACAAACCGCTGCGGACCTCCTCCCGGCTGGCGGCCCTTTTGAGCGCTCTGGGCATGTCGATCTTTTTGTCCAACGGCATGATGCTCAGCCAGGGAGTATCCGAGCGGGCCTATCCCCAGGTTTTTGGCTTCGAGGCCATTGAAATCATGGGCGCCCGAATTACCAACGGCCAGATATTCATCATCCTGCTTTCCTTTGCACTCATGATCGGCCTGCAGCTGTTCGTCCACCGCACCCGTCTGGGCAAGGCCATGCGTGCGACGGCCCAGAACAAAACCATGGCCCGTATCCTGGGGATCGACATTGATCAGACCATCCGCATCACCTTTATGATCGGCCCGGCCCTGGGGGCCGCCGCCGGCGTCATGGTGGGGTTGCAATACGGGGCGGTTCGATTTGACATGGGCTTTATCTTCATGATCAAGGCCTTTGCGGCCGCCATTTTGGGGGGCATCGGCTCCATCCCCGGTGCCATGATCGGCGGCTTGATTATCGGGGGCATCGAAGTATTCTGGGCCGCATTTCTCCCCAGCGCCTGGAAAGACGTCACCACCTTTACCGTCTTGATCCTGGTTCTCTATCTGAGGCCCAGCGGTCTGCTGGGTGAAGGTACTACGGAGGTGCGCGTCTGATGGTACGGCAAGAACTCAAAAAGATCGTCGTTTATACATTTTTTCTGGCCATCCTGTTTATTCCCATGCTCGGGTTCAGAACCCCCACCTTCGAGCCCGACCGGGTATTAAAAACCCTGGGCGTCTTTGTGGCCATTCTCATTTTTAATTTCATCGTTAAACTGATCCGCAGCCTCCGCAAGACAGAAGCCGTACAAAAAACCCCTTTTACCGAGCGCGCGGGGGCCTGGATTAATCAATTTCCTAAAATCTACACCCTGGGCGGGCTGATTCTCCTGGCCCTTATTTTCCCCCTGTTTGCCAACAACTACATGATCGATGTGGGTATTACCTGCCTGATCTATGTCTGCCTCGGGCTGGGCTTGAATATCGTCGTCGGCCTGTGCGGGCTGCTGGATCTAGGCTATATCGCTTTTTATGCCGTCGGGGCCTATACCTATTCCCTGTTGAATCTAACATTCGGGATTTCCTTCTGGGCCGCCCTGCCCATCGGTATTGTCCTGGGTATGATCGTGGGTTGTATCATCGGTTACCCGACCTTGAAAATGCGTGGTGACTACCTTGCCATCGTCACCCTGGGCTTTGGCGAAATTGTGCGCCTGGTGCTCAATAACTGGGATTCTCTGACCGCCGGCCCCAACGGCCTCTTCGGCATGCAGCGCCCGGTGCTGTATTATCCCAGTTTCGAGGAAAGCGGATTCACCTGGGTGACCTATTACCTTAAATCTTTACCGGCCCTGTATTATTGTATTTTTTTCATTGCCATTCTGGTCATCATCGGGGTTCGGCGACTGGACAACTCCCGGATCGGTCGCGCCTGGATCGCGATTCGTGAAGATGAGGTGGCAGCTGAATTGTCCGGGGTGCCCACCACCTGGATCAAATTGCTGGCCTATGCTTTAGGGGCCGCCTTTGCCTCGGTGGCCGGGGCCTTTTTTGCAGCCAAGTTGAGCTACACCAACCCGAATTTTTTCGTGTTTATGGAATCCTGCATTGTGCTTAGTATCGTTGTGCTCGGTGGTGTCGGCAGCATCCCGGGCATCATTGTGGCCGCCTTTGCCCTGATTGCGGCCCCGGAAATTTTTCGGGAGCTGGAAGCCTACCGCATGCTGGCTTTTGGCGGGATTATGACCACCATGATGATTCTAAAGCCGGAAGGGCTAATCCCGGCTTCACGACGCCGACGCGAACTGCATGAAGCAGATGAAAAAAAACCAACGGAATAATTAGATGACAAACCCGCAACCAATTTTAGAGCTTACCGACGTCCACACCTATTACGGCAACATCCATGCCTTAAAAGGGATTTCCTGCGCCATCCAGCAAGGAGAGATTGCCTGTTTGATCGGTGCCAACGGCGCCGGCAAGTCAACCACACTGATGACGATTTTTGGGGTGGAGCAGGCCTCCCGGGGAGAAATCCGATTTAAAGGAGATCCGATCCATCGCCTCAGGCCCGAGCAGGTGGCCGCCCGGGGTGTTTCTCAGGCTCCGGAAGGACGCCAGATTTTTCCCAAGATGAGCTGCCGGGAAAACCTGGAAATGGGGGCTTTTTTACGCAAGGATAAAGACGAGATTGCCCGCGATCAGGAGAAGGTCTTCGAACTGTTTCCGGTTTTAAAAGACCGCATGCATCAGCTGGGCGGCACTTTGAGCGGCGGTGAGCAGCAGATGCTGGCCATCGGTCGCGCCTTGATGTCACGCCCCCAGTTATTGCTGCTGGATGAGCCCTCCCTGGGCCTGGCGCCCAAACTGGTGGAAAGAATATTTGAGACCATTCTGGAAATTAACAAAAGCGGTGTCACCGTTTTCCTGGTGGAACAAAATGCACATATGGCCTTAACCATTTCCAATACCGGTTTTGTCATGGAAACCGGCCGCATTGTGTTAACCGACCAGGCCTCCGCTCTGCTTGAAAACGAGCAGGTGAAAAAAGCGTATCTTGGGGAATAAAGAGGACAGAGGTCAGAAGACAGAAAACGGCAGGCCCGTCTTCGCCTTCAGGGCTTGAACGCAGCAAGTCTCGCCTTCGTAGCCGGACTGGTTCTCGTACCTTATATGAAACTACATTTATTTAGACAGGATTTACAGGATTAACAGGATATTTTTTATTGGTAAATCTCTATCCTGTCCATCTTGTTAATCCTGTCAGAAAATTGTAAGTCTATGCCGTTAAGTTTTTTATTCGATTAACCATGTCTGAAATTGCCAAAACCCCCGAACCGCCATACTATGCCGTGATATTCACATCTCATAATGAACGATCTCTAAATTGAAGATTACAAACCAAAATAGCACAATTTTTATATAAAGCTCTGTTGTGTCTTTATAGCCGCAATCAAATCTTTCGCTAAATTGTGGATTACGCATACCGAATATACAGTTTCCTAAAAAAC
>JAIVWA010000399.1:0-4527 GCA_049190255.1 Gammaproteobacteria bacterium
GTAAAAAATTCGGAGTCAATTATTTATGATCGGTCCCCAAAGGGCCGGGTTGTTTCTAAAATTACCCCATTATTGATAAAATCACATCTTATTTGCAACAAAAAACATACAGATAACTCCCAATTGGTTTTTAACTCAATCGGGGTATAAGCTGACGTCACGGGTTGGCCAAAGTTCGCCGGCTTGTCTAAAAGGCGGAGGCCATGGAAAATTCCCAACTCCCGGAGTCCTTGTCAGTGGATTTGGGATCGAGGATATAACCATACTCCAGTCGAACCGGCCCCATGGGCGACAACCAGCGAATTCCGCCGCCGGCGCTTTCCCGCAGGTTATCGAGTTCAATATCTTCATTCTCGGCATAGATATCGCCGGTGTCAAAGAAAACCACTCCATACACACCGGCTTGCGGGACAAGCGGAAATCGAACCTCGGCATTAAACTGGACAAACTTGTTTCCACCGATCTCAGAGCCGTTCGAATCCCGCGGGCTCAAGTCGTCACGGTCAAATCCCCGCAGGGCATCAATGCCGACCATATAAAATTTTTCATAATCCGGCAACGTTTTGCCCTCAAGCTGCTTAACGTAGCCCGCTTTGCCGTGCAGAACCCCCACCGTTTTCAAGATCATCGGAAAATACCAGCCGGTCTCGCCAATGATCTTGTTAAAACCGACCGTTCCACCCAGACCGGCAAATTCATAGGATGCGTTATGAGAGGAACCTTTCGTCGGATGAAAACGATCATTTCTGGAATCATACCGCACCCGGGTCGTGATGCTGCTTTTGATATTTTCCCCCGCATCATTTTTGATGGAATTGGCGGCATTTTCATCCACGTTTTTGATGTCGGCAATGTCATAGGTGTAAGTTAAGTTTATTCGCGTATAGTCGATGAGCGGATACCCAAAACGCAGATTGCCGCCGAAACTGTCCTTATCATAGGTTGAAAAAGAATAGTTCCAGTTGTACACATCGGCGCCCGCTGATAAAGGAATATCAAATAACCACGGTTCTGTAAAACTCAAAGTATATCTGGTAGTCTTTGCCCCCAACTGTCCCTTTAAGGCCAGCGTCTGGCCGCGTCCAAACAGGTTTCGTTCTGCAATGGAGGCAGTTAGAAATAAGTTTTCAAGATTCCCAAAACCGGCGCCGAAACTAAATGCGCCCGTATTTTTTTCAGTCACGTTGACGCGAAGCCTCATTTTATCATCGGCACTGCCCTTGACGGTATCAACCTTAATATCCTCAAAATAATCCAGCCGATATAAATTTTGAATACTGCGCTTTAACCGGCGGCCGCCATATAGCCCCTGTTCATAGACTTGCAACTGCCGTCGGATGACTTTATCGCGGGTCTTGGTGTTGCCGCTGATGGTAATTGCTTCAAAATAAACCTGCTTGCCCTTGGCAATGTCAAAAGTGATATTAACGGTCCGCTTTTCGGGATCCTGTTCGATGCGCGGGGAGATATCTACATTGGCATAACCCTCATCGGCATAAATATCTGTCAGCCTGATCACATCCAGGCGCAAAATATCCCGGTTATAATATTCCTCCTCCATTATTTTTACCGTCTTCATCAACTGTTCCGGTGGAATGATCAAGTCACCGGTCATGGTCACTTCGCCAACTTTAAACTGAGGTCCTTCAACAATACGAATGGTAATGATGATGCCATCCTCTTCAAACTTGAGTTCCGGCTCTCCGACCCTGGCCTGGACGTAACCCTTATTATGATAAAAAGAAGTCAATTTTGCCACGTCTTGGCTAAGGTTTTCTTCGTTGAGATCGCCGGCACTTGTAAACCAGGAGAACATGCTTTCTTCGGATGTACCCATCAAGCCTTTCAATTTTCCCGATGAATAGGCGCTGTTTCCTACAAATATAATTTTTTTAATATGAAATTTTTGGCCCTCATCGATTTCATATTCAATATCCGCCTGGTTTTCTTTCTTGGGATAGACGTTAAATTTGATTTTAACATTGTAGAAGTTTTTCTCTTTGTACAGCTCTTCAATCCGTCTCATATCACTTTGAATTGTATTGATATTGAGAATGGATCCCTTGCGGATGGTCAGGACCTCCTTAATTTCTTCATCGTCGTAAACCCAACTGTTCCCCTCAACGAGAATTGCGCGCACCGTTGGTTTCTCTTTGACTATAAGGATGATAATTTTGCCATCGGCCACCGTTTGAGTTTCAATGCGAATATCATCAAAATAGCCCATGGCATAAACGGCTTTTAATTCATCGGATATATTTTTTAAATTATAGACGTCCCCTTTTTTAATTTTCAATATTCTGCGGATGGCATCTTCTTCAATACGCTGGTTACCTTTGATCTGAACCTCGACAATCGTTTCCCGCTTAAATAGTTTTAAGGCCATCGCCTGCACCAGTGTTTTTACAGTGGCGGGCAAATTTTCGACCCCTTGGCCTTCAGCTGAAAAGACATGCGGATCTTCAATTTTGTCAGATGGAAGCAATTTTGAGTCCAGGCTAAAATTCTGCCCCAGCCAGGTTAAGCTTCCCCAGACAACATACTGGGCGCCGGTTTCAACACCAATTTGGCGTATGGCGGCAACACTGTCTGTCCGCAATTGCCGTGATGCGATGGTCTGACTGTCCATAATGAGTACCCGGGCACCTTCCTGCTCGAGTTGGGTTTTAATGACCTGGGGAATTTGCTGCTTTAAATAGGACAGGTCTTCCTGAGCGTATACTTCAAAAGGCAGTATTATAACCCGGACGGTTTGCTGCGCATTGGCAACCCCAGCTATCAAAAAGATTGACCATAAAAGGAACGGGCATACGCGCTTAATCATAAAATCCTTTTAGAATAGCTGCTCAGTTCGTGCGACGGTAGAATGAACCAGCCCGGCTGGTTTTCTTTATGGGGGAAGTTTATCTTTTGCCGTCATATACATCGAACAAAACTCTGATGATCACAGCAACAGCGATGAATGATTGCTACCATTTGCAGGTTACGGCATGGGTGTCAGTTTTCCAGAAGCAATAGTTACCCGGCGGGACATTAAAGATGCAAGTTCCGTGTTATGGGTTACCACAACCAATGTCATCGAGAATTCCCGATTCAGTTCCATCAGCAGACCGTGAATTTGCTCGCTGTTGGATTTGTCCAGGTTGCCGGTGGGTTCATCTGCAAGCAGCACCAGCGGTTTTAAAACCAATGCTCTGGCAAGGGCCACCCGCTGCTGCTCTCCACCGGATAGTTTCCCCACCCGGTAATGCAATCTATCCTGCAGTCCGACCCGGACTAAAATTTCCTCTGCTGCCTGAGTCGCCTTTTGTTTCTGCGTACCCCGGATCAGGGCCGGCATCATGGCATTTTCGAGAGCACTGAATTCGGGTAAAAGATGATGGAATTGAAATACGAATCCCACCGACTCGTTGCGAAACCGTGCCAGTTTAAAATCGTCATACAAAAAAACATTTTCTCCTCTAAACAGCAATTCTCCGCTGTCCGGTCGGTCCAGGGTACCGATTATATGAAGCAAGGTAGATTTACCGATACCCGAGGCGCCCACAATAGCAACCGTTTCACCGGCCCCTAAATCAAAATCAAGCATTTTTAAGACATCAATACTGACGCTGCCATTGGTAAAGCGTTTGTTCATGTCACGAACGGTAATAAAGCTTTGTATCTGCTCGGAACTTTTTTCTATATTCTCTTGTGGCATGGCTTACCTGATACCCAATTGAGTTAAAAACCATTTGGGAGTTATCTGTTACCTAGGTTGAGCGGTTCAGGGTTCAACGTTCCGGGTTGAAAAACCCAGACAGCTCGTATCAAAGGAATCGTGTCTTCATCCGGTCAAAAAATCCGTTTCACTCCATGGAGTATGACGGGTATACCAGATTTTGATTAATATTGGGAGCAGTATCCATCGGTTGTAACCTTTGAACCTTGAACTCTGAACCTGGAACCGTTCAGATTAGGTTCTACAAAGCGCATGTTCCGCTTAGCCACCAGGAGGCGTTCTTGGCTATAATTGGGAAATATAACGGACTGACGGACATCGATGGAATACTGGTTGGTCATTACACAGACTACGATGCGGTCAGTGGCCTTACGGTGGTCGTTTGTCCGAAAGGGGCTGTGGCCGGAGTGGATGTGCGGGGGTCTGCTCCGGGAACCCGGGAAACAGATTTAATGGCTCCCCATAACCTGGTCGAACAGGTTCAGGCTGTGGTATTGTCCGGCGGATCAGTTTTTGGCTTGTCTGCCGCCGATGGTGCGACCCGATGGTTGGCTGAAGAGGGTTACGGCTTTCCGCTGGATCATGGGTATGTCGCCCCGATTGTACCGGCGGCCGTGCTCTATGATCTGGGGCGGGGAGAAAAATTCATTCCGCCCATCAGTTCGGATTGGGGTCGATGGGCTTGTGAGGGGGCTGGTTCTTACCCCGTAAAATCGGGCTGCGTCGGTGCGGGAACCGGCGCTTTATCAGGCAGCATCAAAGGCGGCTTGGGCACTGCCAGCCTGGTTTTGGACTCCGGAATCACA
>JAIVWA010000399.1:4537-4903 GCA_049190255.1 Gammaproteobacteria bacterium
GCATTGATAGCCGTCAACTCCGACGGTTCGGTGATCGATCCTGTCAGTGGCAGACCTTGGGAAATCAGGCTTGAGATCGATGATGAATTTGGTGAGCAGGGGAAGCGCGCCGTCAGGCTGCCGCCGGAACCGGCGCAGGGGCCCATCAGAAATACCACCATCGGAGTCGTGGCAACGGACGCTGTTCTCTCCGCCACCCAGGCTCAAAAAGTAGCACAAATGGCTCACGATGGGATGGCCCGGGCCATTCGGCCTGCCCACACCATGTTTGACGGCGACACGATTTTTTGTCTGGCAACCGGCAAAAAAAAATTGCCCGAAACGCCCGGATTTTTCATAGCCGCTCAGGCTCAAGCGCTGAACGAA
>JAIVWA010000400.1:0-4899 GCA_049190255.1 Gammaproteobacteria bacterium
CAATCCTTCCTTGTTGATGCAGAAAAAAGATATCGATCGAATCTCGATCGGCAATTTGGAAGATGATTTCGACAAGATTGCCGATGTGGATTGGATCATCGAAGTGGTGGTTGAAAACCTGCAGATCAAAAAAGACCTCTTCCAACGCCTTGAGCCGGTCAGAGCAAAGGGCACGATTGTCTCTTCCAACACTTCCGGGATTCCGTTAAAGGCTATGTCTGAAGGGCTCAGCCAGGAATTCAGGCAGCATTTTCTGGGGACTCATTTTTTTAATCCGGTGCGCTACATGAAACTGCTGGAAATAATTTCCGGTGAGGAAACCCTGCCGGAAATCCTTGAATTCATGGCCAATTATGGTGAGCGCTATCTCGGCAAGGGAATTGTGTGGGCCAAGGACACCCCGAATTTTGTCGGTAACCGGATCGGTGTCCAGGGCATGATAAAAACCATTCAAATGGCCCTTGAAGACCATATGACCATACCCGAGGTGGATGCTCTTTTCGGCACGGCGATGGGAAGACCCAAAACCGCCATGTTCAAAACCGCTGATCTTGTGGGACTGGATACCCTGGCCCATGTTGCCAAAAATACTTACGACCTGGTGGTTGGTGATGACGCCCGGGACAGCTTTTTACTACCGGAATTTGTCAACACCATGATTGAAAAGAACCTTCTCGGCAAAAAAAGCCAGAGCGGCTTTTATAAAACGGATTTAACACCGGATTGGAAACCAATCCGCAAGGTGATTGATCCGGCAACCCTGGAATATGCCGAATTTGAATTCGCGAGTTTCCCCTGCCTGGAAAAGGCCAAAAAGGCGAAAACATTGCCGGAAAAAATGCAGACCGTGGTTTACGGGGATGACAGGGGCGCCCAATTTGCCTGGAAAGCGATCGCCAACAATTTGATCTATGCCGCCAACCGCATACCGGAAATTTCCGATACGATCGTGGAAATTGATAACGCCATGAAGTGGGGGTTCAATTTTGAAATGGGTCCCTTTGAAACCTGGGATGCCATCGGGTTGGAAAAATCGGTCAAAAGAATGGAAAAAGACGGCCTGGCGGTCCCGGCCAAGGTCAAGAAAATGATGGCTGCCGGAAATTCCTCCTTTTACAAGACCGAAAACGGAAAATTGTTCTATTATGATTTCGACAGCGACGCTTACAAAGAGCGGTCGATCAGTGCCAATATTGTGTCGCTGGCTTCCTTAAAGTCCACCGGCAAGGTCGTCAAAGAAAATGCTTCCGCTTCCCTGGTTGATCTGGGTGATGATGTTCTTTGTCTGGAGCTGCATACCAAGATGAATTCTTTGAATCAGGAAATCGTCGATTTTTTACCGGAGGTGTTGGAAACCGTCGATCGCACTGCAGCCGGTCTGGTGATCGGCAATCAGGCAGGGGGCATGCCGGGCGCTTTTTCCGCCGGGGCCAACCTGATGGATGTGGCCGTTGCAGTCAAGGAAAACCGTTTCGCGGACATTGAGAAAATGATTGCCGGCTTGCAATATGGATTGCTGAATTTAAAATATGCACCTTTTCCGGTGGTGGCGGCGCCCTTTGGTCTGGCTCTGGGCGGAGGTTGTGAACTCTGTCTGGCTGCCGATAAATCGGTGGCCCATGCTGAACTTTATATGGGACAGGTTGAAATCGGCGTTGGTGTGCTTCCGGCCGGGGGCGGATGTCTGAATCTGTGGCGCAAATTCCTGGATTCGGTTCCGGACGCGGTAACGGAGATGGATCTGGGCAAATTGTTTATTCCGGTTTTCATGTCGATTGCCATGGCCAAGGTCTCCACCTCGGCCGCCGAAGCCCGGGCCAACGGGTTTCTGGGACCCAGGGACAGAATAGTGATGAACCGGGATCATCTGATCGGTGAAGCCAAAAAAGAAGTGCTCAAAATGTTGGACGACGGCTATGCGGCACCGCTAAAGCGCCCCTTCAAGGTGCTGGGGCAGGCCGCCCAGGGCATGGTGGCCGCTCAGATTGCCGATATGACCAGCGGTCAGTTTATCAGTGAATATGACGCCTTCCTGGCCCGGCGAATCGCCTATGTCATCAGTGGCGGTGATGTCAGAGACAATGCTGAGGTAACCGATGATGTTATTTTGACCCTTGAAAGGGAAGCCTTTATTGATTTTTTGAAGGAAGAAAAGACCCAGGCCAGGATTGAGCATATGCTCAAGACGGGGAAACCACTCAGGAACTAATATCTCAGTGGGTCAATGTCAAACTAGTTAAGTAGAACTATGCGGAAAGTGTAATTTCCCAAATACAAAATTCGAATATCGAATCTCGAAATTCGAAACAATCTCGAAGGACCAAAATTCTAATGACCCAAACATGGATTGTGACTCAGGTGCTACTGATTATCGCCTATGTTTTGGTCATTAAGACATTCGGATTTAAAATTTGTTTCGGATTTCGGCCAATTTTATAGGATCAGGCGTGCTTCGGATTTTTCGTACTATTTAAAATAGATCGCTTTATAAAACTATACATGGAGGTAACGATATGCGAGACGCTTATATTGTCACATCAGTGCGAACCCCTGGCTGCCGGCGCAACAAAGGGGCCTTTAAGGATACCCGGCCGGAAGATCTGCTGTCGTTTATTTTATCCACGGCGGTTGAGAAAACCGAAAACCTGGATAAAAAAGATGTTGAAGATATTATGGTGGGTTGCTCATTTCCGGAAGCCGAGCAGGGACTGAACATCGGTAGAGTTGCTTCCCGGATGGCCGGTTTTCCGGTGGAGACCACCGGGGCCACCGTCAACCGATTCTGTTCTTCCGGCCTGGAAGCCATTGCGCTGGCATCGTTAAGGGTCATGGCCGGCTGGTCGGATGTCGTCATCGGCAGTGGGCTGGAGTCCATGACCTACGTTCCCATGGGCGGCAACCTGCCCCGGCCGCATCCGGAGTTTATGCGTCAGGGCGCCCAGGTGTATACATCCATGGGCATCACCGCCGAAAACGTGGCCAACCGTTACGACATTACCCGGGAGGCCCAGGATGAATTCGCCTACCAATCCCAGATGAAAGCGGCCGAGGCCAAGAAAAAAGGATTGTACCAGGAGCTGGTGCCGACGCCGGCCGCCCGTTTTGTGATCCAGGAGGACGGTACTTTTAAAAAAGAAACCTTTCTGCAGGATTTCGATGACGGTATCCGGGAGACGACCACCCTGGAAGGCCTGGGTAATCTGCGTCCGGCCTTTGCCGCCAACGGAAGCGTGACGGCCGGCAATTCTTCCCAGATGACCGATGGGGCGGCGGCGACCGTGATCATGAGCGAAGACAAGGTTAAAGAACTGGGTGTTACGCCAATTGCCAAATTCAAATATTACACCACCATGGGCTGCCGGCCGGATGAGATGGGCGTGGGACCGCGGGTTGCCATTCCCAAGCTGATGAAACTCGCTGGAATGGATCTAAAAGACATCGGGCTGTTTGAAATAAACGAAGCCTTTGCGTCTCAGGCCCTGTATTGCATCCGAGAGCTGGGCCTTGAAATGGCAAAAATCAACATTCACGGCGGCGCCATTGCTCTGGGGCATCCCTTGGGGTGTACCGGTGCCAAACTGTGTGCCACCCTTCTAAGCAATATGCAGCAAAAAGGCGTAAAATACGGTGTGGAGTCCATGTGCATCGGCGGCGGAATGGGAGCCGCAGCGCTGTTTGAGCTTTGTGAATAGGCGCTTAGCGCCTTATATCTGACAACATGTTTTCAGTAAGGTATCAGGTGCCACACAGTACGGATTATTCGCTTTCGTCCTCGTCGTTCGTCTTCGATAAAATATCGATTCACGAGGACGAGGACGAAAAGCAGAAGGGTCAGAATTCATCCGGCCACTTCATCGAGGTGTGAATAACCCGCAAAATAATTACGGCACCGGCTTCCACGATATAGGGCAGAATATACGGCAAACCGGGAATTACAAGTTCACGGGTGGCGGCCACCCTGCCAGGGCGACCCATGCCCGGTTGATCGCCTAATATTTGTGAAGCATCCCAAATCCGTTGAGCCACTTGTGCAGCTGCCGCGGGCTTATCAGCCGCAATGTATTCTACGGCGTTATCCAGGTTAAGAAGTGCCTTGCGCGACCATTTAACGCGCATCGGCACCCCACTTTCGGAACCGGGCTAATACTTCTGCATCAGTAGCGATATCCCCCCGCCCAACTTCATCCAGACCGTCTTTTACCTCCTTGACGTACCATTCCTCATATTCAAGAAACCGGTCTATCGCCTGATTGATAACCCAGGACCTGGAGCGGCTTAATTCTTTCGCCAGATCGTCTACCCGGCCCAACACCCGGTCATCGATTCTTACGGTTGTTGCCTTCATATGGCACCCCCCCCACTAGTTGTATTCATAAATAATACATATGAATACATTAAAAATCAATACAAAAAATGGTACTGAACGTCATTCTCAGATGTGGCGGCCTTTTTAATATTTTAAATGCGGTTTCTTGTTCTTCGGTTCTGCGGGTAACATAGATGGCATTCAGTTGAAATGAAGAATTTCTATCTTTAGTTGGCAGTGGTTTATGGGAGCAAATTGTTCATAAGATGTCATTTAACAAGTCTGTCTATACGGCCGGTTCAGATTTGACCTGTAGAAATACCAATTTCGTTTTCCAATCGGCTTTTCGGAGGCTATCTATCTCAACTGGTTTGTCGTTCAGTTCAACCGATACGCATTTTATCTTTAAATCTTCCAATCGACTCTCTATAAATTCCTGCAGTTGTTCCCTTTTTATCATAATTCCATTCTGAAGGAATGTTGGTCCCAGTTCTTTAACAATCAGGTTTAATAATTTCAGTGTAATGGGGGCGGTTCCCTGTGGCCGGGATGATTGGATTTTTTTGTGGGAGATCTGGCTGCGCATGGCGGCA
>JAIVWA010000401.1:0-4889 GCA_049190255.1 Gammaproteobacteria bacterium
ATTAGTTTCTTCTTCGATTTGACTGGACGCTCGCGGCCAGAGGCGGCGCTGAACCTTATTTGGATCCGTCCCCCAGACCGAGCCTTATCCGCGTGCGCGGGCCTCCTGCCCCGCCGGGTCGCCAGTCCTTAAGGGGCCTTATCTTTTCTAATAAATGCAATTTGTTCTGCCTTTTGAGCCGGTAAAAAATCATCGCCCAGGCGCAGGGTGTATCCAGACCGACTTCGCAACTGCCGTTCTGCGACCCACCGCAAGGGCCGTTAAAAAGGCTCTTGGCGCAGCGGGCCACCGGGCAAATACCACCGGTAAAGGCCAACACACAATCGCCACATCCCCGGCACATTTCCGTCCAGTTCCCCGGCTTGGCGGAAGCCCCGAGAAATGTTGTATTGAGTGCCGGAATCACAGGCAGCGGATCATGTGCATCCGCCAGGGTCTGCACACCGGCGCCGCAGGCCAGCGACAGGATGGCATCTGTACCGGCCGGTATGGTCTGATATTCAAGCACCAGGTCCTCTTCACACTGCCTGAGAATGGAGCCCACCTCAAATTTCGGCGGAGTGCCCTGATAATGCCGGATTTGAGAAAGTTCGTGACTCAGCTGTTCAGCCTCTTTTTCGCCGCCCGACAGACAAACGGTGACACAGCTGCCGCAGCCAAGGACCAGCACCTGCTTGTATTCTTTAATCGCCGAAACGATTTCTGCCAGCGGTTTTAAATCTCCGACAATCATTTGTCCCCCAATTTTGACTGGGTTCTGCCCGGTCTTGACAGCTGCCACTTCGATGCGGCCTGTCGTTGCCGGTGCTGCGGGCAGAGTGGTTCACTGTTTGTATTCATCTCGCTTACCACTTTTTGCTGATAAGCCGTCGAATAAAGCGGTTCACCGCATACCTGGCACCGAACCAGATCCAGCGTGACCACATCATCCCACCGCCCGACTAAAAGATGCTGAAACTCAATGGCCTTCTGGGGGCAGACTCGCCAGCATTGACCGCATCGGGCGCATTTGGTCATATTGTGCTTGAGCGTGCGCCGATCATCCTCATCGTTAAAACTCAGGGCCGAAGCCGGACAGTTTTCCACACATGCCAAACATCCGTTGCAGTTCTCATTTACTCGAAAGTAAGACATATTCGCACACTCATGGTGTTTCAAGAGTTATTTAAACGTAAATTCGACGTCCAATGGCAAACCAAAGCAGGTGATATTCGTTTGCCCGTTAGCCCGTTGGCCCGTTGGCCCGTTGGCCCGTTGGCCCGTTGAGACCGACAGTCGGCAAATAAAATCTCCCGTTTATCTTATTTTAACGGGCTCAACCGGCCTAACCGACCAACCGGCTAAACCTGGTTAGCCTCCTCCAACCAGCAGCATAAACTTCACCGAATCTCCGTCTTTGAGCATTCGCTGTGAATACTGGCTTCTGGGCAGAAAACCCTCATCATTGACCATTACCTGGATCGCCATATCCAGCTGCCCTTCCGGGTCCAGCAAAATTTTGACCGCCGGCCGGCCATGGCGATCCACGATATGCGCAACAAGATCTGCCAATGTTCCGTCGGCCATTTCCCATTGCGTCTTTTTGCCAATTAACTTCGATAAGGTCGGCAGTCCTATAGATTCTATCTGGATTTTCAATGAACACCTCCAACATAGTTGTTCATTTAGATGAACATATTTAGGGGGAAATCATACCATTATTAAATTGTTTGTCAAGTAAATTTAATTAAAGTAAGTATTTATTGGCTCACAATCACATATGAGTCGATACGAATAAAGAATTAACGTTCATTATAATGAACCATCAGGCAATTTTATCCCCCTTTGGAATGAAGAATGTCGGGGGAAACAGGTTTGGACTTGCCCCGACAAGTTTTCTTCGGTCTGAGCCCTTCGGCTGTGAGTTCAGGGCCGAACGGCTCAGGCCGAATGTAGCACAAATTGCTTGACTTCCCAAAATGGTTAATGTAGCTATCATATAGCTATTCAGAATGGACCCAAAGTATAAATTTGAATAATCGGCTAAATCTTATTCACAGTCTTAAAATCGTCCTATTATTCGATACAAAAAACCATTCTCAGCACTATCATTTTCTGCCTGTAGCTCACTTTCGTGGGCCGCTATCCCCTTTTAGCTTTTTCATATAATTTTTGTATATATTAATTTTGTAAAACACCAGAGGAAAGCTCACCCAAAAGGAGGAACACATGAAACAGAGATTTTTCTTGCTAAGCACTGTATTCGTCGTGGCATTCGCATGGTTAATTGCCGGCCCGGCCGCCTATGCAGCCGAACCAATTGTCATCGGGGTACCGACCTCATTGGGCTTTATGGAAGGCAAGGAATCCCATAAGGCGGTTCAGATGGCAGTGAGCGAGATAAACGCCAACGGCGGCGTGATGGTCGGAGGACAGAAAAGACCTTTCAAGGTAGTTGCTGCCGACCTTCGCGATGCAGCTGCAGGCGTTCCGGTGCCGGAAGCATTGTTGGGTCTGGAAAAACTTATTTTAGAAAAAAAGCCAACGGCCCTTTTGGTTGGACCTTTCCGCTCCGAGGCTCTGCTGGCAGGCATGGATATTTTTGCCAAATACAAAATGCCTTTGCTGGGTACGGTGGCTATGTCCCCGGCTACCGAAGCTAAAATTAAAAAAGATCCTGAAAAATACAAATATATTTTCAGGGTTTCCTTAAATGTTATTTACTGGGTCAAACTTTTGGCCGGAACCAATGCAACCCTGAAAAATGAATTCGGATTTGACAAGGTCTACATCATGAACCAGGATGTTGCCTGGGCCAGGGGCACTGCCGGCGGAATGGCGAAAAAAGTTTACCCGAAACTGGGCATTGAAGTCGTCGGCCATGATCAGTTCCCTACCGGATTTTCGGATTTCTCCGCAGCGCTGATGAAAGCCAAGGCCAAAGGAGCCGGAATCCTGTTCACCTGTTTTGACATGCCGGAAAGCGGTGTTCTCGTCAAACAGTGGAAAAGCCTCAGAGTTCCGGCACTGATCGTCGGGTTTATATCCCCCATGGCCGGTGAGGTCGCCTGGCAGACCTTTAACCGCAAAATCGGCGGTCTGATGAATGCCGTTTTTGAACTGGGAAATATACCCTCACAGAAATATGCGCCGGCCAGAAACTTCTACAATAATTATAAAAAAACATACGGCAAAGGAATTCAGTCCGGCCACGGTCCGGCGCCGTCTTATGAATCGGTTTACATTCTGAAAGAGGCCATCGAAAGGGCCGGTTCTTTGGATCCGGATGCCATTGTGGCCGAAATCGAAAAAACCGACAGAAAAGGCGTTATGGGCCGCATTCGGTTTGATGAGGGCCACCAGGTCATCTATGGCACCGATCCGGCTGAAACCGCTGTCGGCGCCTTTTTCCAGTGGACCGCTGACGGCAAAAGAAAGATAGTTTACCCGCCGAGCCTGGCCGAGGGTGAAATCACGCTGCCTTCATGGGTTAAAAAACGGTAGGGTCCTAAATGAGCGGCTTGCCGCTCATTTAGGAGTTAATTGTTATTGGTTATTCGTTATTAGAATTGTTGATCGCACCATTTTCGTACTGTAACCAGCAAATCATAAAAGCGAATTTTATTCCTTTTAAACAATTAACCAATAACAGATAACGAATAACTCCATATTTGTTGTTTATTCAATTGGAATCAAATTAACCAATAAAGGGTAATTAGATTTCCCGAAAAAATAAATTTGCCTGCCCTCCTTTGCACCTTGGAAAGGTGGGCAGGTTTTTTCTGGGTTTTTCATGTTAGCCAATACACTCGTCTACGGTTTTGTAAACAGCGTTATCCTGATGCTGGTGGCCCTGGGGTTCAACCTGACCTTTGGGATCAGCGGAATTGCCAATTTTGCATACGGCGCCCTATATATTCTGGGCGCACTGCTGTGCTGGGTTTTTTTCAACTCCGTTGGCCTACCCTTTTTTGTGGCGGTTATACTGGCAGTGGCACTAACCGCAATTGCCGGCGCACTAATGTACCGGTTTGTTCTGCTTAGAATTCGAGGCATGGTATTATCCGAAGTCATCGCCACCTTCGGTATCGGGCTGGCCATTTTAGAACTGCTCAAGTACCTGGGATTTATCGGGTTTGAATATTCATTGCCCGTCTTTATTGACGACAGCATCGAATTCGGCCCGGTGATCATTGACATTCAGCGCATATTTATCGTGATCATCGGCGTTGCCATGGCCGGTTTTCTCTGGTTTTTTACCCACCACACGCGCACCGGTCTGCGATTCAGGGGAATTGCCCAGGATGAAAGGACCGCGCTGAGCCTGGGGATTAACTCCGACCGGGTGGCCATGCTCAGTGTTTCCTTTGGTGCCGCCTATGCCGCCGTTGCGGCCATTGTTATTTTACCCCTGGGAACCATTAATGTTGAACAGGGCTATAGTGTCCTGATCAATGCCCTGGCCGTATGCATTGTCGGAGGCCTGGGCTCCACCGGAGGGGTGGTGGTCGCATCGTTTTTAATTGGATATGCCCAAACCTTTACCGTAACCTACCTGGAAAGCCACTGGGTGATGCTGGTTCCGTTAATCGCAATCCTGGCCATACTGGTTGTCAAACCTTCGGGTCTGTTCGGTAAGCAAAAAGAGTTGGAAGAAAGAATTTAAGGGATTGCGGATTTTGGATTGCAGATTGCGGATTGAAAAGGAATAAAATCGATCATATTCCGATCACTAATCAACCAATCAACTATTCAACTAATTACTCCGCCCTGGAAAATAGCCATAACAGGGTTGGGTATAGTAAATTTGTTCTTTGAAAATTGAAGAAAATATTTAGAAGTTGATCCGGGCGGATTAATTAATCATTTCTGAAAAAGAAGTGCACAAAGGCGTATGAGTACTGAAAAGT